>NZ_JAJNQM010000014.1:0-52917 GCF_022227785.1 Ectothiorhodospira lacustris
GACTTGGCCTTGGCGGTAATGGCGTCCAGATAGGGCTGGTTGCCGGAGATGATCCCATACTCGGCGGCGGGTCCGAGGAAGGCCACCAGGGTTTCGCCGCGTTCCTGAATCTGCCCTTCCAGTTCCAGCACCTTGACACTGCCCCAATAGGTGGTCAGTACCACGGCAACCAGCAGGGTGGGCAGCAGCGACAGGGCCAATACGCGGTGGCGGATGCGCCATTGCATCACGGCGTCTCCACGGTGATGCGCAGAGAGCGGGCCACCTGATGGTTGATGGACACCTGGTAGCGCTCGGTATGACGTCGCAGTGTCTGCCAGTCTTTGATGTCGCCGGTGCGAAGCAGGGTCAGGGCTTCTTCGCCGAGCATCTGAGGATCGGCGTAGATGGAGATCAGGGCGCCGGCGCGATGCAGTGCCTCCGAATGACCGATCAGCGGCGTTCCCAGCCGGTAGGTCGTCATCATGATGCTGACGATGGTCCTGGAATTGTAGATTTCGCGGTCCGGCAGGGTGAGTATGGCGTCGGAGTGCCTGGCTGCCTGAACGAAAACGTCCAGCAGATTCTGATTGGATCCTTTGATGAAAAGACGCAGGCTCGGTGGCAACGGGTCGCTCGGTGCACGGCCCTGGGGGGGGCTTTTCACCACACCAAAACGCCTGAAAGCCGGTACATGGCGGCTGGCGATCTGCATTCTCTTGTCCAGCGGAATGTCCATGAACAGGGCTGCAAAACGTGCCTGGTCCGTTGCGGAGCGGAGCAGGCGTTCATGGCTTTCCATGGGGATCATGATGCTCAGCACCCGCGCCTGGCGCGTCGAGTCGCTGACCAACTGGAGGGCCGCCGTGCCTGAGGTGATGATCAGACATTGCGCACAGTCGAAATGGCGCATCCAGTGTCCTGCATCGGGTGCACCGACAGAGATGAACAGGGGCGAAGGATGGGCCAGGCCGCGGCGCAGGGGCTCGTAGGCGCGCTGGTGGATTTCGTTGTCCTGGCTGGCTACAAAAAGGAGGCGGGGGAGTCCTTCCTGAAAAACATCCATGGCATGGAGGCGGGGCGTGCAAAGCATCAGCCCGGCCAGCAGGGTCATCGTCAACAGTGTGTGAAGCGGGGCAATCCTTGTCATGGGTGCGGCAGATTCGGAGCGGGATCGAGCCCGTCGGCAGCAGGGTTCCGTGCAGTGGCAACATGCGCGCGGGTGCTTGAAGCGTCAACGGTCGCCGTCCGGGTTCCAGAATCACGTCGGCGTGTTTCTAACTGCAGGGACAGCGTGTTTATAATGGGGTCCGTCTCGTGAGGTTGTTTCTGCATGAATTATCCAACCCTGGAATCTTTCGTAGGCAATACGCCCCTGATCCGTCTGCAACGTCTGCCAGGGCAGACCACCAATACCATTCTCGCCAAGCTGGAAGGGAATAACCCGGCCGGCTCCGTCAAGGATCGTCCGGCCCTGCACATGATACAACGGGCCGAAGCCCGAGGTGACATTCGCCCCGGCGATACCCTGATCGAGGCCACCAGCGGCAACACGGGTATCGCCCTGGCCATGGCGGCAGCGATCAAGGGGTATCCCATGATCCTCATCATGCCGGCGAACATGAGTGCGGAACGCCGGGCCGCCATGAAGGCCTTTGGAGCACAAATCGTCCTGGTCAGCAAGGATGAGGGCATGGAGGGCGCCCGCGACCTGGCCCAGCAGATGCAGGCCGAGGGCAAGGGGCGGGTGCTGGACCAGTTTGCCAACCCGGACAATCCCCAGGCCCACTATGAAACCACCGGGCCTGAGATCTGGCGCGATACCCAGGGCCGTGTGACCCATTTCGTCAGCGCCATGGGGACCACCGGCACCATCATGGGGGTCTCTCGCTATCTCAAGGAACAGGATCCCGGGGTGCGGATCGTCGGTGTGCAACCGGCGGAAGGTGCTGCCATCCCCGGCATCCGGCGCTGGCCGGAGGCCTATCTGCCCAGGATCTTTGATCCCGCCCGGGTGGATACGGTGCTGGACGTCGGTCAGGTCGAGGCGGAAGACACCATGCGTCGCCTGGCCACGGAGGAGGGCATCTTCGCCGGTGTCTCCTCCGGCGGAGCTGTAGCCGCGGCCCTGCGTCTGTCGGCCGGTCTGGAGAATGCGGTGATCGTCGCCATCATCTGCGACCGGGGGGACCGCTACATCTCCACCGGGGTCTATCCGGCATGAGTGTCGCGCTGTCCGAGCCGGTCATGGTCTTCGACATCGAGACCATTCCCGATGTGGCAGGGGGGCGCCGGCTCCTGGGTCTGGAAGGCCTGGGGGATGCCGAGGCCGCCAAGGCCATGTTCCAGCTGCGGCTGCAGAAGACCGGGAGTGAATTCCTCGCTCATCACCTGCATCGGGTGGTGGCCATCTCCGTGGTGCTCGCCACCCGGGATCACCTCAAGGTCTGGTCCCTGGGCGGGCCGGAGTCCGACGAGGCCGAGCTGGTCAGGCGCTTTTTCGAAGGCATCGAGCGCTATGCGCCCACCCTGGTGACCTGGAACGGCGGTGGTTTCGATCTGCCGGTGCTTCATTACCGCGGCCTGCTGCATGGGGTGTCGGCCCCCCGCTACTGGGATACCGGCGATGATGATCGCAATTTTCGTTACAACAATTATCTCTCCCGTTACCACTGGCGCCACCTGGATCTGATGGATGTGCTAGCGGGCTTCCAGATGCGGGCCAATGCCCCCCTGGACGAGGTGGCCACTTTGCTGGGCTTTCCCGGCAAGATGGGCATGAGCGGCGCCCACGTCTGGGATGCCTGGCTGGCCGGCGATATCCAGGGCATCCGCCATTACTGCGAGACGGATGTCCTCAATACCTATCTGGTTTATCTGCGCTTCGAGCATCTGCGCGGTCGCCTGAGCCCGGAAGGGCTGGCGCGCGAACAGGCCCGTCTGACCGACATGCTGACAACCGCATCCGAGCCTCATCTGCATGAGTTTCTGGCGGCCTGGCAGGGCGCTTCCTCCACCTGAATCGATCAAGTCAAATCCATCCATGAGCTCCAGACGCCGATCCCGACTGCCCCAGGAGGCAGTCCAGACCCGTATCGACACCATCACCCACGAGGGGCGAGGTGTTGCCCGCATTGAGGGCAAGGCCGTCTTCATCGATGGTGCCCTGTCCGGAGAGCGTGTCACCTTCCGGTATCACAAACAGCATCGCCGCTATGACGAGGGTCGGGTGGAGGCTGTACTGGAACCCTCGCCGGACCGGGTCGAACCCCGTTGTCCCCATTTCGGCCTCTGCGGTGGCTGTGCCCTGCAGCACATGGATCCGGCGGCCCAGGTGCGGGCCAAACAGCAGGTCCTGCTGGATGATCTGCGGCACATCGGTGATGTGAGCCCCGCAGAGATCCTGCCCCCCATTACCGGCCCGGTCTGGGGCTATCGTCGCAAGGCCCGGCTGGGGGTGAAGCACGTACCCAAGAAAGGGGGCGTACTGGTGGGCTTTCGGGAAAAGGGCAGCCCCTATCTGACGGAGCTGACCACCTGCGAGGTGCTGCACCCGGCGGTGGGGCATCGGATTTTGGTGTTGCGCGAACTGATGGGACGGCTGCAGGCACGGGACCGCATTCCCCAGATCGAGGTGGCCGTGGATGACGCCGATCAGGTGGCCCTGGTGTTCCGCAATCTGGATCCACTGAGCCTGGGTGATCAGGAGATCCTGACCGACTTCGGAAAGGAGACGGGGCTGCAGGTCTGGTTGCAGCCGGGGGGGCCTGAAACCATCACCCCGCTCTGGCCGGCGTCACCCCCGGTGCTGACCTATGGCCATCCTGGGTACGGCACCCGGGTGCCGTTCGCCCCCGTGGATTTCTTCCAGGTAAACACCCCCATCAATCGGACCATGGTGCCACGGGCATTGTCACTTCTGGAGGTGGCACCGGCACACCGGGTGCTGGACCTGTTCTGTGGTCTGGGCAATTTCACCCTGCCTCTGGCGGGGCTGGCCCGGGAAGTCATCGGCGTGGAAGGGGATGCGGCCATGGTGGAACGGGCCCGGCTTAATGCGGTCGAAAACGGTATCGACCATACCCGTTACCATGCCGCCGATCTGGCCGGGGACCTGAGCAATGCCCCCTGGCTGGATGGTCCGGTGGATCGGGTGCTGCTGGATCCACCCCGTTCCGGTGCCCGCGAGGTGCTCGCACCGCTGGCCCGTCTGGGCGCCGAGCGGATGGTCTATGTCTCCTGCAACCCGGCCACTCTGGCGCGGGACGCGGGTGAGCTGGTCCATCGGCACGGGTATCGTCTGATGGCCGCTGGTGTCATGGACATGTTTCCCCACACGGCCCATGTGGAGTCCATGGCACTGTTTGTCCGGGCCTGAACAACGGAGGCAGTGCCGCCATGATCGATACCACCACCCTGGTCCTGGGCAAGGGACTGCTGACGGCCGCCGTGCTGCTGGGCCTGTGCGGCTGGCAGGTCCTGTCGGTGCGCCGCGCCCTGGCGGCGCGACGGCGGGAACGGGAGTCCCCGCCGTCGGACCCATCCTGATGCCGGCTCGGATCAGATGTCCCGCAGCAGTTCGTTGATGCCCACCTTGGAGCGGGTCTTTTCATCCACCCGCTTCACGATCACGGCGCAGTAGAGGCTGTACTTGCCGTCCTTGGACGGCAGGTTGCCGGACACCACCACCGAGCCGGCGGGGATGCGGCCGTAGGTCACTTCGTCCTTCTCCCGGTCGTAGATGCGGGTGCTCTGGCCGATGTAGACCCCCATGGAAATCACCGAGCCTTCCTCTACGACCACCCCTTCCACCACTTCGGAACGGGCGCCGATGAAGCAGTTGTCCTCGATGATGGTGGGGGAGGCCTGCAGGGGTTCGAGTACACCGCCGATGCCCACGCCGCCGGACAGGTGGACGTTCTTGCCGATCTGGGCGCAGGAGCCCACGGTGGCCCAGGTATCCACCATGGTGCCGGCATCCACATAGGCGCCGATGTTCACGTAGGAGGGCATCAGCACCACGCCGGGTGCGATGTAGGCCCCGCGCCGGGCGGTGGCCGGCGGCACGATGCGCACGCCGCTTTCCCGCAGTTCACGGGAATTACTGTCGGCCCACTTGGCGTCCACCTTGTCGTAATAGTGGGTGAACCCCCCCTTCATAACCTGGTTGTCATTGATGCGGAAGGACAGCAGTACCGCCTTCTTCAGCCATTCGTTCACCACCCACTGACCGTCACGCTTTTCGGCCACCCGGGCGGAACCCCGGTCCAGCATGTCGATGGCCTCCATTACCGCATCTTTGAGGCGGGTGTCGGCATTGCGTGGGTTGATCTCGACGCGTCTTTCAAAAGCGTCTTCGATGAGGGTCTGGATGTCGGTCATGGAAAAACTCCGCTGATACGGTGTGATGAGGGTAATTATAGGCCGCAGAGCGGCAGGTTCAGTGATCCGCCAGCAACGCCCGGATGCGCTCCGCGGCTTCCACGCATTCCGCCAACGGCGCCACCAGGGCCATGCGCACCCGGTTGCGACCGGGGTTGCCGGCAGCGGTCTCCCTGGACAGGTAACTACCGGGCAGGACGGTGATGTTTTGGCGGACAAAGAGTTCGCGTGCGAAGTGCTCGTCATCCATCGGGACTTCCGGCCATAGATAGAACCCCGCATCGGGGCGGCTCACGGGCAGGACATCGCCCAGGATCTCAAGGACCGCGTCAAACTTGCGGCCGTAGAGGTCCCGGTTTGCCTGCACGTGGGCCTCGTCATTCCAGGCGGCGATGCTGGCGGCCTGGGTGGGCGGCGCCATGCTGCAGCCATGATAGGTCCGGTACTGATGAAAGGCCGCCATGATGCCGGCGTCACCAGCGACGAAGCCCGAGCGCAGCCCCGGTAGATTGGAGCGCTTGGACAGGCTGTGGAAGACCACCACTCGGGCAAAGTCCCGGTATCCCCGACGGGCCGCTACTCCCAACAGGCCCGGCGGTGGCGGCTGGTCGTTGAAATAGATCTCGGAATAGCACTCGTCCGCGGCGATGATGAAGTCATGGCGATGGGCCAGTTCCAGTACTCGGGCCAGGTAGTCCTCCGGCATGACGCTGCCACCGGGATTGCCCGGGCTGCAGAGGTACAGGAGTTGGCAGCGGTCCCATTCCGCGGGGGTGATGCGATCCAGGTCCGGGAGAAAGCCGTTCTCCGGCAACAGGTCCATGAAGCGGGGTCTGGCACCGGCCAGCAGGGCGGCCCCTTCATAGATCTGGTAGAACGGGTTGGGCATGAAGACGTCCGCCGGCTGCCTGCCGCGATCCACCACGCACTGGGCCAGGGCAAACAGCGCCTCCCGGGTGCCGTTCACGGGCAGGATATGCCGATGCGGGTCGAGCAGACCTTCGGGGAGATCGAAACGACGGTCGGCCCAGCCGGCGATGGCCTCGCGCAGGGCATCCTCACCCCGGGTGAGGGGATAACCCGACAGACCATCCAGATGGTCGATGAGGGCATCCCGGGCCACGGCGGGCGCCGCGTGCCGGGGCTCGCCGATGGACAGGGCGATGTGCCCGAGTCCGGCCGGCGGCGTCACCCCCTGCTTGAGGGCGGCCAGCTTCTGGAAAGGGTAGGGTTGCAGTCGATCCAGATCGGGGTTCATCAGGGCCGTGTCGTCGATGGTCTGTTAAACGGCGCGACAGTATACGCCATTCCGGCACGGTCCGGCCGGGCGTCATGCAGTCTGGGCGGCGGCCGGATCCTGCAGCGCCTCCCGTAGGCGCTGCGCGATCCGTTGCTGGCGTTCCGGGTCCTGGATGGGCTGGTCATCCAGGTCGGTGACATAGAATACGTCATCGGCCTGTTCCCCGGCGGTGGCGATCTTGGCATTGTAGACCTTGACGCCGCAGTCCATGAGGACGATGCCGATCCGTGACAGCAGACCCGGCCGGTCAGCGGTGGAAATGGACAGCACCGTGCGGTTGTGGTGGGGCTGGGGGGCGAAACTGACCTGGGTGGCCACGTCGAAATGCTTGAGCCGGCGGGGGGTGGTGCGCCGGATGACCCCGGGGCGTTTGTCCGGGTCATTGAGTCTTTCCCTGAGCAGTCGGCCGATCTCCTGGACCCGGAATGCGCTGGCGATGGGCTGGCCGGTATCTTCCAGTACCAGGAAGGTGTCCAGGGTGCGATCGGTACGGGTGGTGATGATTCTGGCGTCCACGATGTCCAGCCCCAGCTGGGTCAGGGCGGTGGCGGTCAGGGCAAAGAGATGGGGGTGATCCCGGGTGTAGAGGAATATCTCGGTACTGCCGCGGGCGGTTTCCTGGCGCACCAGGACCAGGGGCAGGTCCGTTTCATCCACCTCATGGATGGCGCGGGTATGCCAGGCGATCTCGTCGGCGGAATGGCGCAGAAAGTATTCTGCATCGAAATGACCCCAGATCCGCAGGCAGTCGGACGCTTCCAGTCCCTGGGCCTTGAGCAGCTCCAGGGCATGGGTCTGTACCTCGCCCACCAGTTCGTCCTGCCCCGGCGGGTTGTCCAGGCCGCGACGCAGCATGCGCTGGGTGGAGGCGTAGAGGTTGGAGATCAGCGAGCTTTTCCAGGAATTCCACAGTTGTGGATTGGTGCCCTGGATGTCCGCCACGGTCAGCAGGTAGAGGTGGTTCAGACGCATGCTGTTACCCACCTGGCCGGCGAATTCCATCACCACCGCCGGATCGGAGATGTCGCGCCGCTGCGCGGTCAGGGACATGAGTAGATGGGCCTTCACCAGCCATGCCACCAGGTTGGCGTCATGGACCGCCAGGCCATGATGCAGGCAGAAGGCGTGTGCCTCGTCGGCACCCAGTTCGGAATGATCACCGTCGCGCCCTTTGGCGATGTCATGAAAGAGTCCCGCCAGATAGAGCAGTTCGGGTTTGGGAATCTGGCGAAAGATCCGCGCGCATTCGGGCAGTTCGCTCTCATGCTCGGGCGCGGCGAACCGCCTGAGGTTACGGATCACCCCCAGAATGTGTTCATCCACGGTATAGATGTGGAACAGATCGTACTGCATCCGGCCCACGATCATGCCGAAGGCGGGCAGATAGGCGGCCAGTACCCCGTAGCGGTTCATTCGCCGCAACTGCCGGGTGACTCCATGGGGCTGGCGCAGGATTTCCATGAACAGGGTGCGGCAGGCGAGGTTGTGGCGAAAGTCATCGTCGATCAGATGGCGCTGGGCGCGGATCTCGCGGATGGTGGACGCCCGGATGCCCTTGAGTTCCGGGTGTTGCTGCAACAGCAGGAAGGTCTCCAGCAGGGCCGGGGGGTACTGGCGGAAGACCTGCGGGTGGGTGATCTCCAGAAAGCCTCGCCGGGCCTGAAAGCGGCGATTGATGGGTACCACCTCGTCACTATGGTCCTCCAGCAGGATGGCCTCGCTGAAGTGCTGCAGCAGCATTTCATTCAGACGTTCCAGCCCCATCACCGTGCGGAAATACTGCTGCATGAACTGCTCCACGGCCAGATTGTGGTCCTGGTCGGTGAAGCCCAGCAGGTTGGCAAGGCGGCGCTGAAAATCAAACAGCAGACGGTCTTCCTTGCGGCCGCTGAGCATGTGCAGGGCAAAGCGCACCCGCCACAGACAGCTCTGTCCGGCCACCAGATCGTGACATTCCGCTTCGGTGAGAAAGCCATGGGAGACCAGTTCTTCCAGGGCGCTGGCGCCGAAGTGGCGCTGGGTCACCCAGCCGATCATCTGGATGTCCCGCAGGCCGCCGGGGCCTTCCTTGAGGTTGGGTTCCAGGCGATAGGCGGTTTCGCCGAAGCGCTGGTGCCGGGCCTCCTGTTCCGTCAGCTTGGCGGCGAAGAACGCGCGGCTGTTCCACATGCGCTCCGGGGCGATCCGCTGCCGTAGGGCCTCGAACCGGCCTGCCGGCATCAGCAGGGGGCGTGACTCCAGCAGGTTGGTGGCGACGGTGATGTCCCGGGCGGCTTCCCGGGTGCAGTCATCCAGGGTGCGCACGCTGTGCCCCACTTCCAGGCCGATATCCCACAAGAAGGTGAGGAACTGCCCGATCCGCTCTTCCTGTTCCTGATTCAGGGGCGTATCGAAGAGCACCAGGATATCGATGTCCGAGCCGGGGTGAAGCTCGCCCCGGCCGTAGCCGCCTACGGCCACCAGGCCCAGGCCGGTTTGCCGGTGCAGCGACAGGGCTTCCCAGGCCGCCACCAGCAGGCGATCCATGGCAGCCGCGCGGGCATGAACCAGGTCGGTGACGTCAACCCCGTCCGTGAAGGCAGTTTCCAGGTCCTTGCGGATCCGGGTGACCAGGGCCGCATAGTGCTGACGGTCCGGCGGTTGCCGAGGGCGCAGGGTCTGGTATGCCGCCTCCCAGCCCAGGCGGTGGGCGATATGGTCCGGCAGGGGGATCAAGGGGCTCATGCAGATCGGCTCAGCGAAGTGGGGTCTCGTCCCGGCGCAGGGTGAGGACCTCATGACCGTCTTCGGTCACGAGGAGGGTGTGCTCCCACTGGGCGGACAGGCTGTGGTCCTTGGTGACGACGGTCCAGCCGTCGGCCAGGAGGCGGGTATGACGCTTGCCCACGTTGACCATGGGTTCGATGGTGAAGGTCATGCCGGGTTTGAGTTCCACCCCTTCGCCGGGGCGTCCGAAGTGCAGCACCTGGGGATCTTCGTGGAACTCCCGGCCGATGCCGTGACCACAGTATTCACGCACCACGCTGAAGCGCTCTCCCTCTACAAAGGTCTGGATGGCATGGCCGATGTCGCCCAGGCGGATGCCCGGCGCCACCATGGCGATGCCGCGCCACAGGGCTTCATGGGCCACATCCACCACCCGCTGGGCCTGAACGGAGGGTTTGCCGACGATGAACATGCGGCTGGTGTCCCCGTGGTAACCGTTGCGGATCACGGTGATGTCGATATTGATGATGTCGCCGTCCTTGAGGCGGCGGTCACCGGGAATGCCATGGCAGACCTGGTGGTTGATCGATGTGCAGATGGACCGGGGAAAGCCGCGGTAGTTCAACGGGGCGGGGACGGCCTTCTGCACCTGGGTGATGTGTTCGTGGCAGAGCCGGTCCAGTTCACTGGTCGTGATGCCCACCTGCACGTGGGGGGCGATCATGTCCAGGACCTCGGCGGCACAGCGGCCGGCCAGACGCATTTTCTCGATTTCTTCCGGGGTCTTGATGATGACGGGCATGCTTTGGGAGGGTCCAGGGGTAAAACGCCTCGGCCGGTGCCGGTTTCGCTGGGCGGGCCGCGCTATGCGTTTGTTGTGAAAGACCGTTTATGGTATAAAGCGCCCGCGCTCCATGCAAACCAAACTGCGGAGCGCAGTTCATCCGACCTTTACGTTTTATGAATCCACACATGCGCCGACACGTTCAGCGGGGTGCCCCTGAAAGGGGTTGCTGATCGGGGCGCATGGAGGCCCAACCCTGAGGAGATCTTCTCATCATGCCTAACGTGACCATGCGTCAAATGCTCGAAGCCGGTGTCCATTTCGGTCACCAGACCCGTTACTGGAACCCCAAGATGGATCAGTACATCTTCGGGCATCGTAACAAGATTCACATCATCAATCTTGAAAAGACCCTGCCCCTTTTCAATGATGCCATGAATTACCTGGGTAAAATGTCTGCCAACGGCGGCAAGATCATGTTCGTCGGCACCAAGCGCTCCGCCCGTGACCTGGTGGCCGAGCACGCCCAACGCTGCAAGATGCCCTACGTCAACCACCGTTGGCTCGGCGGCATGCTGACCAACTTCAAGACCGTGCGTGAATCCATTCGTCGTCTCAAGGAACTGGAGACCATGAAGGAAGACGGCACCCTGAACCGCCTGAGCAAGAAAGAGGCCCTGATGCGCACCCGCGAGATGGAAAAGCTCGAGCGCAGCCTGGGCGGCATCAAGGACATGCCCGGTCTGCCGGACGCCATGTTCGTAATTGACGTGGGCTATGAGCGCATCGCCATCAGCGAAGCCCGCAAGCTGGGCATCCCCGTGGTGGCCGTGGTGGACAGCAACAACTCCCCTGAAGGCGTTGACTATGTCATCCCCGGCAACGACGACGCCATGCGTGCCATCCAGCTCTATCTCGCCGCGGCGGCCGAAGCCGTGACCGATGGTCTCAACGTCGCCCGCACTACCGCCTCCAGCGAGTTTGTCGAGGTGGAAGGCGCCTCCGCGCAGCCCGCGGTAGAAGCTGCCGACAAGTAACACGCTGCCGGGACTGCTCCGTGCATCGGGGCAGTCCCGGCGACACAGATTTGATTCAGGAGTGACCCCATGCAGATTACCGCATCCATGGTTAAGGAACTGCGCGAGCGTACCGGCGCAGGCATGATGGAATGCAAGAAGGCGCTGACCGAGGCCGGTGGTGATATGGACGCCGCCATCGAGCAGATGCGCATGTCCGGCGCCGCCAAGGCCGTAAAGAAGGCAGGCCGTGTGGCTGCCGAAGGCCAGGTGATGGTGGCCGCCGGCGAAGACGGCCGTCGTGCCGCCATCGTGGAAGTGAATTGCGAAACCGATTTCGTGGCCAAGGATGACAATTTCCAGGCCTTCGTGCGTCTGGTGGCCGACACCCTGGTTGCCCAGGCACCCGCCGATGTGGAGGCCCTGATGGCCCTGTCCACCCCGGAAGGCACCCTGGAAGAGGTCCGTGCCGGCCTGGTGGCCAAGATCGGCGAGAACATTCAGGTGCGTCGCTTTGAAGTGATCGATAGCGAAGGTCGTCCGGGCCATTATCTCCACGGCACCCGCATCGGTGTGCTGGTGGACATGACCGGCGGTAACGAAGATCTGGCACGTGACGTGGCTATGCACATCGCTGCCAGTCGTCCGGTCTGCGTCGATGAGTCCCAGGTGCCCCAGGAACTGCTGGAGCAGGAAAAGAACATCTTCCGCGCCCAGGCCGAGGAAAGCGGCAAGCCTGCCGAGATCATCGAGAAGATGATCGGTGGCCGCATCAAGAAGTATCTGGCTGAAATCACCCTGGTGGGCCAGCCCTTCGTCAAGGAACCCGACAACACCGTGGGCAAGCTGCTGCAGGATGCCGGCGCTCAGGTGAGCCGTTTTGTCCGCTACGAAGTGGGTGAAGGGATCGAGAAGAAGGTGGAAAATTTCGCTGAAGAAGTGATGGCCCAGGCCAAGGGCGCTTGATATCTTCTGTATCCTGATGGCGGTGGCTCCGATCATGGGGCCACCGCTGTTTGCATGAGTGTTCCGGTTCGCCGGCGGCACCCGGTTACAGGCTCCACATAATACAAACAAGGTTTCCCATGAGTGACGACAAGCGTCCCGCCTATAAGCGTATCCTTCTGAAGCTGAGTGGCGAGGCCCTGATGGGTGACCTGGATTTCGGCATCTGTCCGAACATCCTGGCCCGGGTCGCTCGCGAGGTGTCTGAGCTCAGTCGCCTGGGCATTGAGGTGGCCATCGTCATCGGCGGCGGCAATATCTTCCGCGGCGCCGGTATGGCGCAGGGTGGCATGGACCGGGTCACGGCCGACCACATGGGCATGCTGGCCACGGTCATGAATGCCCTGGCCATGCAGGATGCCCTGGAGCGGGAAGGCAAATTTTGTCGCGTCATGTCCGCCCTCAAGATCAACCAGGTCTGCGAGGACTACATCCGTCGTCGTGCCGTGCGTCATCTGGAAAAGGGCCGCATCGTGGTCTTTGCCGCAGGTACGGGTAATCCCTTCTTCACCACCGACACGGCGGCCAGTCTGCGGGCCATCGAGATGAACACCGACGTCATGATCAAGGCCACCAAAGTGGATGGCGTCTATGACTCGGATCCCATGACCAATCCTGATGCCCGGCGCTATGAGCGTCTCACTTATGAAGAAGTGCTCAGCCGCCGTCTGGGCGTCATGGATGCCACGGCCATCGTGATGTGCCGGGACAATGACATGCCGTTGCGGGTCATCAACATATTCAAGGAAGGGGACCTGATGCGCCTGATCATGGGCGAGAACGTCGGTACCCTGGTCGAGAGAGGTTGAACAGCATGATTGAAAGTATCAAGAAGGATGCCGCGACCCGCATGGGTAAGAGCATCGATTCCCTGCGTCAGGAAATGGCCAAGATCCGTACGGGCCGTGCTCATACCAGCCTGCTGGACCACGTGATGGTGGAGTATTACGGCAGCGAGGTGCCCATCCACCAGGTGGCCAACGTGGGCGTGGAAGATTCCCGCACCCTGACCGTGACCCCCTGGGAGCGTCCCATGGTGACCAAGGTGGAGAAGGCCATCATGAACTCCGACCTGGGCCTGAATCCCTCCACCATGGGTGCCGTGATCCGTGTTCCCATGCCGGCTCTCACCGAAGAGCGTCGCAAGGACCTGGTGAAGGTGGTTCGCCATGAGGCGGAAAACGCCCGCGTGGCCATCCGCAACATTCGTCGTGATGCCAACAACGAACTCAAGAACCTGGTCAAGGACAAGTCCATTTCCGAGGACGAGGATCGCAAGGGCCAGGAAGAGGTGCAGAAGCTGACCGACCAGTACATCGCCGAAGTGGACCGGGTGCTGGCGGAAAAAGAAAAGGAACTGATGGCTGTCTGAGCCTCGGGATGAATCGCAGATAGTGACTCAACCGCCCGCCAGTGCATCGGGTATACCGCGTCATGTGGCCGTTATCATGGATGGTAACGGCCGCTGGGCCCGTGCCCGTCATCTCCCCCGCACCGAAGGTCATCGTCAGGGCGTCAATGCCGCCCGCATGGTGGTCCGTGCCTGTGCCTCCCGTGGGGTCAAGGTGCTCACCCTGTTTGCTTTCAGCAGCGAGAACTGGCGTCGCCCCCGTCACGAGGTGGGGACCCTGATGGAACTGTTCGTGGGCTCGATCCGGCGCGAGTTGCCGGAGTTGGAAGAGAAGGGCATTCGCCTGCGATTCATCGGTGATCGCAGTGCCTTCTCGGCCCGGCTGCAGGAACGCATGGCGGAGGCGGAGCATCGCACCCGCGACAATACCCTGATGGACCTGGTGGTGGCCGTGAGCTACGGTGGGCGGTGGGACATTACCCATGCCGCGGCCGCCGTGGCGGAAAAGGTCCTTACCGGTGAGCTGACACCCGAACAGATCACGCCGGAGATCCTTGAGGGGCATCTGTCCACCGCGAGCCTGCCTGACCCCGATCTGTTCATTCGTACCGGGGGCGAAAAGCGGGTGAGCAATTTTCTGCTCTGGCAGCTGGCCTATACGGAGCTGTTCTTTTCCGACGTGCTCTGGCCGGATTTCAGTGAGGATGACCTGAACCAGGCCTTTGCATGTTTTGCCGGCCGTCAGCGCCGTTTCGGGTACATCGAAGAGCAACTGGCCGGAGGCGGTGGTGCTTAAACAGCGAGTGATAACCGGCCTTTTGCTGGCCGTGGTGGTGTTTTCGGCAGTCCTGTTGCTGCCGTCCTTCTGGTTCGGCCTGGCGGTGTTTGCCGTGTGTCTGGGCGGTGCCTGGGAATGGGCCCGCCTCTGCGGCCTGGAAACAGGCCGGCAACGGGGGCTTTATGTGGCCGGTGTTGCCGCCCTGGCCGGGCTGGGTGCCCTGCTGGCCTTCGGTCTGGAGCAGATCTGGCCGGTGGCGCTGGGGGTGTTGTGGTGGGTGGGGGTGCTGGTGGTGCTGGCCGCCTATCAGCCGGTTGCCCGGGGCGACCGTACCCTGCTGCGGCGCTATGGTCTGGGTAGTGCCGGAATATTGACCCTGGTGCCGGCCTTCATTGCCCTGGTCTGGTTGCATCAGGTGCAGCCGGCGCTGGTGCTGTATCTCATGCTGCTGACGGCCACGGCCGACAGCGCGGCCTATTTTGCCGGGCGTCGTTTCGGTCGCAACAAACTGGCGCCCCGGATCAGTCCCGGCAAGACCCGTGAAGGCTTGCTGGGGGCCTTGATCGCCGTCGTCCCCTTCGGTTTGCTGGGCGCCTGGTACTTTGGCGTGATCCCCACGCTGTGGTTCTTCTTCGTCTGCCTGTGTCTGGTGACGGCCCTGGTGTCCGTGGCGGGGGATCTGTTTGAAAGCGTGCTCAAGCGCGAAGCCGGCGCCAAGGACAGCGGCAGCCTGCTGCCCGGTCATGGCGGTATTCTGGATCGCATCGACAGCCTCACTGCGGCAGCCCCCGTCTTCCTGATGGGCCTCCTGTGGGGCGTAATTATGGCAAGATAGTCCTGCAGACGGCGAAAGCGGTCTTGGCCGGGTCCGGCTTGCCGTTTCACCCCAAGATCAGTTTACCGGGAGACTTCCAATGAGTGCTTCACCAAAGGGCGTCACCGTCCTTGGCGCCACCGGAACCATCGGCGTCAACACCCTGGACGTCATTGCCCGCCATCCGGACCGCTATCGTGCCGTGGCCCTCACCGCCAACGGAAATGTGGAACGGCTGCTGGAACAGTGCCGGACCCATCGCCCGGACTATGCGGTGGTGGCTGACCCCGAACATGCCGGTGCACTGGAGGCCGGCATTCGCGCCGCCGGCCTGTCCACCCGGGTGATGGCCGGCCCCGAGGCCTTGGCCGAGGTGGCCGGCCTGCCGGAAGTCGATTACGTCATGGCGGCGATCGTCGGCGGGGCAGGGCTGCTGCCGTCCCTGGCCGCCGCCAAGGCGGGCAAGCGGGTGCTGCTAGCCAACAAGGAGGCTTTGGTGATGTCCGGGCGCCTATTCATGGATCAGGTACGGGCCTCGGGTGCTCGGCTGCTGCCCATCGACAGCGAGCACAACGCCATCTTTCAGTGCATGCCGCCGGACTTTTCCCGTGGGTTGCCCGAGGTGGGGGTGGAAAGGATCCTCCTGACCGCCTCCGGCGGCCCCTTCCGGCGCTTGCCCGCTGAGGATCTGGAGGATGTCACGCCGGATCAGGCCTGTGCCCATCCCAACTGGGTCATGGGCCGCAAGATCTCGGTGGATTCCGCCTCCATGATGAACAAGGGCCTGGAACTGATCGAGGCCTGCTGGCTGTTCGACACCACCCCGGAGCGTGTCGAGGTGGTGCTGCATCCCCAAAGCGTGATTCATTCCATGGTGGCCTACACCGACGGCTCCGTGCTGGCCCAGTTGGGCAACCCGGACATGCGTACGCCCATTGCCCATGCCCTGGCCTGGCCGGAACGCATCGCCTCCGGGGTGGCGCCGCTGGATATCATGGAGATCGCCCGCCTGGACTTCGAACGGCCCGACATGGACCGTTTCCCCTGTCTACGCCTGGCCTACGAGGCCTTCAGCGCCGGCGGTACCGCCACTGCCATCCTCAATGCGGCCAACGAAGTGGCCGTGGATGCCTTCTTGTCGGCGCGTATCCGCTTCACCGATATCCCCCGCCTGATCTCCCATGCCCTGGAGACCCTGCCTCACCAGGAGGCCGATTCCCTGGAGCGGATCCTGGAGGCGGACCGGGAGGCCCGTGAGGTGGCGGCGGCCGCGGTGCGTGAAGGCCGATTTCGTGAGCGTTCGCTGAATTCATGAGCATCCTGATCAGTATCCTGGCCTTCATCGTCGCCATCGGTTTGTTGGTGACGGTGCATGAATTCGGCCATTACTGGGTGGCCCGGCGCTGCGGCGTCAAGGTTCAGCGCTTTTCCATCGGCTTCGGCCGTCCCTTGTGGACGCGGGTGGCCGGTCGGGATCGCACCGAATATGTCATTGCCGCCATCCCCCTGGGCGGCTACGTGAAGATGCTCGATGAGCGGGAAGAGCCCGTCTCCGACGCCGAGCGTCATCGCGCCTTCAACCGTCAGACCGTGGGGCGGCGCATGGCCATCGTCGCCGCCGGTCCGGCAGCGAATTTCCTTTTTGCCATCCTCGCCTACAGCCTGATGTTCATGGTGGGGGTCAGCGGCATCAAGCCCGTGGTGGGCCATGTGGAGCCCGGTTCTCTGGCGGCCGAGGGTGGCTTTGAGGCGCGGGACCTGATCCTGCGGGTGAACGACGCCGAAACAGCTACCTGGGAACTTGCCGCCCTGAATCTGCTCGAACAGGGCCTGGATGGCCGCCGTGTGGACGTGCTGGTGCAGGATGCCGAGGGCAGGGAGGTGATCCGCTCGCTGGACCTGAGCGATCGGCGCCGCCTGCTGGACGAAGGGCCCTTGCTGGACAAGCTGGGCATCGTCGCCTGGCATGCCTGGTCGGAGCCGGTGCTGGGCGAATTGGTCCCCGCCGGCGCCGCAGCCCGTGCCGGACTATGGACGGGGGACCGGATCCTGCAAGCGGACGGCGTTCGCATCGACAGCTGGCAGTCCTGGGTGGCCCATGTTCAGGCCCGCCCCGAGCAGTCGATCGAGCTTTGGATCGAACGTGAAGGCCGCAGTGAGTTCCTGGTCATCCGCACCGACAGCCGTGCGGTCAATGGCGAGCAGGTGGGTCTGATCGGCGCCTATCCCCAGGTGGACGAGGCGGCCGCCGAGGCCATGCGGGCCCATGTTCGCCATGGCCCCTGGATCTCGTTTGCCCGGGGGGTGGAGCGGACCTGGGACATGAGTGTCATGACCCTGCGTGTCATGTGGCGTCTGCTCACCGGTGAGGCGGCGGCGAGCAATATCGCCGGACCCATCAGTATCGCCGAATATGCCGGCGTGACCGCCGTGATCGGGGTCTCGGCATTTCTGGGCTTTCTTGCCATCGTCAGCATCAGTCTCGGGATCATCAACCTGCTGCCGATCCCCATACTCGACGGCGGTCATCTGCTGTACTACTGCGTGGAGCTCATCAAGGGCAGTCCCGTGTCACCGACGGTGGAGGCCATCGGTCAACGGGTCGGGATCGTGCTGATCGGTCTTTTGATGACGCTCGCGTTCTACAACGATTTCATGCGAATCCTGGGTTGAAACCGAATGTCTCGTGAGTCACGACGTCTGCTCGCCGGTCTGGGCCTTGCCGCCATCCTTGGCTGGTCAACATCGGCCCTGGCCGGAAACGGCTTTGTGATCCAGGACATTGAGGTCGAGGGTCTGCAACGCATTGCCGCCGGCACGGTGTTCACCTATCTCCCGGTGGCCGTGGGAGATGCCTTTGATGACGGTCAGGCACCGGAGGTCATCCGGGCCCTGTTCCGCACCGGTTTCTTCTCCGATATCTCCCTGCGCCGGCGTGAGGACGTGCTGGTGGTGGTGGTGGAGGAGCGGCCTGCCATCAACGAGATCCGCATCAGCGGCAACCGGGACATCAAGACCGACCAGCTCATGGACGCCCTGCGTCAGGTGGGCATGGCCCGCGGACGGGTCTTCAACCGCACCGTGCTTGAGCGCATGGAGAATGAACTCCTGCAGCAGTATTTCGCCCGCGGCAAGTACAACGTGCAGGTGGACGTGGAAGTGGAACCGCTGCCCCGCAACCGGGTGGATGTGGTCATCGAGATTGCCGAGGGGCGCGTGGCCCGGATCCAGCAGGTCAGGGTGGTAGGAAACGAGTCCTATTCCGAGCGGGATCTGACCCGTCGTTTTGACTCCGGTGTACCTCGCTGGTATGCCCTGTTCAGCCGCCGTGACCATTATTCCAAGCAGCGCCTGGCGGGTGACCTGGAAAAACTGCGCACCCGCTATTTGGATTCCGGTTTCATCAACTTCAACGTGGATTCCACACAGGTTACCCTGACACCTGACCGTCGGGACATCTACGTCACCGTCAATATCGACGAAGGTGAGCAGTATCGGGTGAGCGAGGTCAGCCTGGCGGGCAACCTCATCGTGGATGAGCGGGAGCTGAAGGATCTGCTGGCCATTGCCCAGGGAGATACCTTTTCCCGCAGTCTGATCACCGAGACCTCCAACCGCATCACCCGCCGTCTCGGGGATGAAGGTTACGCCTTTGCCAACGTCAACCCGATCCCCCAGCTGGACGAGGCCAATCAGGAGGTCGCCCTGACCTTCTTCGTTGATCCCGGCCAGCGGGTCTACGTCCGTCGGATCAATTTCACCGGTAATTCGCGCACCCGGGACGAGGTCTTCCGCCGCGAGATGCGTCAGATGGAAGGGGGCTGGTACTCCGCCTCTCACGTGGACCGTTCCCGGGTCCGGCTGCAGCGCCTGTCCTACGTGGAGGACGTCAACATTGAGACCCGCCGGGTGGCGGGGACCGAGGACCAAGTGGACCTGGACATTACGGTATCCGAGCGTATGTCCGGCAGTTTCATGATCGGTGCCGGTTATTCCCAGAGCCAGGGCGTGCTGTTCAATACCAGCCTGTCCCAGGAGAACTTCTTCGGCACCGGGAACAGGGTCTCCCTGGCGTTGAACAACAGCCGGGTGAGCACCCTCTACAGCCTCTCCTTCACCAATCCTTACCACACCCTGGACGGGGTCAGTCGCGGCTTCAATATCTTCTACCGGGAGACGGATGCCTTCCGGGCGGATATTTCCCGCTATTCGTCCAACCGGCTGGGGGCCAACATCACCTACGGCATTCCCCTCACCGAGTACAACACCTTCCGCATCACACCCGGTTATGAGCGGGTGGAGATCCTCACCTCCGACAATACTCCGGATGAGATTTTCCAGTATCTGGATGACAACGGTGATCGCTA
The DNA here is from genome assembly GCF_022227785.1 of Ectothiorhodospira lacustris. NCBI lineage: Bacteria > Pseudomonadati > Pseudomonadota > Gammaproteobacteria > Chromatiales > Ectothiorhodospiraceae > Ectothiorhodospira > Ectothiorhodospira lacustris. The sequence continues at coordinate 19,483 of NZ_JAJNQM010000014.1, forward strand.
CGATCTCTACACCCTGGCCACCAGCTTCATCCATGACACCCGTAACCGCACCGTGTTCGCAGAGCGGGGCAACCTGCAGCGGATCAGTCTGGAGGCCGCCCTGCCGGGCAGCGATCTTGAGTACTACAAGGTGGATTACCGTAACCAGCTCTTCATCCCGTTGCGGCCCGGGCTGACCTTCGCCCTATCCGGGGAAGTGGCCTACGGGGATGCCTACGGGGATTCCACCGATCTGCCGTTCTTCGAGAAGTTCTTCGCCGGCGGCACCCGCTCGGTGCGTGGCTATCGGGACCTGAGCCTGGGCCCCCGGGATAGTCGTGATGATCCCTTCGGTGGGAACTTCCGGGTGCTGGGCAGTGCCGAACTGATCTTCCCGCCGCCGTTCATGGACCAGGCCCCCAATGTGCGCATGAGCCTGTTCCTGGATGCCGGTCAGGTCTTCGAGACCTATGACGATTTCGAGACCGGAGAGATCCGTGCCTCCATCGGCGCCGGCATGACCTGGTTGTCCCCGGTGGGCGCGTTGACATTCAGTCTGGCGCAGGCGTTAAATGACAAACCCGAAGATCGCCTGCAGTCGTTCCAGTTCAGTATCGGCGCCTCGTTCTGACGGGGTCCGCCGAGCTTGGGAAGGGTTGTTGAACGGGCCTGTCCTGCCCCTTAGTCTGTCCAAGTTTTGGAGAAAAGGTTTGAAGCGCAATGTCCTGAGAATCACCACCGGCCTGCTGCTGGTGTGTCTGTTGGCGATCTCCGGTGCCGCTGTGGCCAATGCCAAAGTGGCCTTCGTCAACATCAATCGTGTCATGGAGCAGTCGCCCCAGGCCGAAGCCTCCTTGCGGGCGCTGGAAGAAGAGTTTTCTCCCCGCGACTCGGAACTGGTGGCCGAGCGGGATGCCCTGCGCCGGATGCAGGAGCGCCTGCAACGGGACTCGGAGGTGATGGGTGCGGATCAACGCGCCCAACTCGAACGTGAATTCCGCAATCGCTCCCGGGAATTCACCCGTGCCCAAGACATGTTTCAGGAAGACCTGAATGTGCGGCGCAACGACGAACTGGCCAGGCTCCAGCGCCTGGTGCAGAGCGTGATCCTGGACATTGCCCGGGCCGATAACGTGGACTTGGTGGTTACCGAGCGCACGGTCCTGTTTGCCAGTGACCGGATCGACATGACCGGCAAGGTCCTGGAAGAGCTTCGCCGTCAGCATCAAAGACCCCGCCGCTGATCCGGGGCGCGGGTGATGTCGGTTTCACTCAACACGTTGGCACAGGCCATTGGCGCCGACCTGCACGGCTCAGGCGCCGATGTGGGTGCCCGTATCCTTGACGGCGTGGCTGCATTGGAGAATGCCGGACCCCGCCAGCTGTGCTTCATGACCCATGATCGCTATCTCCCGCAACTCCGGCAGAGCCGGGCGGGTGCGGTCATCCTGAAGTCCAGGCACCTGTCGGCGTGCCCGGTGCCCGCGCTGGTGTGTGACAACCCTCATCTGGGATTCGCCCGCGCGGCGGGCCTGCTGCATCCCGAGCCTGTGCCCGCATCCGGTATTCATGACAGTGCCGTGGTCAGCCCTGAGGCCTGGATTCACCCCTCGGCCAGCGTAGGACCCCAGTGCGTTGTCGCGGCGGGCGTCCGGCTGGGTGCCCATGTGGTGCTGGGTCCGGGCTGCATCATCGGCGAAGACGCCCATATCGGGGAAGGGACCCGGATGCTGGCCAGGGTGACGGTGGGGGCCGGTGTTTGCATCGGTCGCCGGGGACTTTTGCACCCCGGGGCGGTGGTGGGTTCCGAAGGTTTCGGCTTCGCGAAGGATGGCGAGGCGTGGATCAGGGTACCGCAGGTGGGTACGGTGATCATTGGTGATGATGTGGAGGTGGGGGCCAACACCACCATCGATCGTGGGGCGCTGGAAGATACCGTGATCGAGGATGGCGTGAAGCTGGATAACCTGATTCAGGTTGCCCACAACGTCCATATCGGCGCCCACACGGCCCTGGCCGGCTGCGTGGGGATCGCCGGTAGCGCCCGGATCGGCAAGCACTGCTCCATCGGGGGTGGCGTGGGCATTGCGGGCCATCTTGAAATTGCCGACGGGGTGACGGTGACGGGCATGACCCTGGTCAGCCGTTCCATCCCTGAACCCGGCGTCTACTCCTCGGGCGTTCCCTTTTCACCGGCGCGCGAATGGAATCGCAGTCTGGCTCATCTGCGGCGTCTGGACACCCTGTCGAGACGGGTTAAATCCCTGGAGGAACAGGCATCACACCAGGGCGTTCGGGATGATCCTGATAACGAATAATCAGTGGTTTGCAGGTATTGCGCAGGGTAGAACCCTGCAGGATGACTGTGAACGAATGGCCATATAAGGGGTGTTCTGAATAAGTCGTTCCCGCGCAAGCGGGAATCCAGTCACAGGCTGAAAATCCTGGACGCTCGCCTTCGCGAGGGTGGCCTCAGGGGACTTGTTCAGTTTTCCTAACACACATAAGGAATGACAACTTGGATTCCATGAGCATACATGAGGTGCTGCGTTACCTGCCGCATCGTTTTCCTTTTTTGATGGTGGATCGGGTCACTGACCTGAAGCCCGGGGAATATCTGGAGGCTATCAAGAACGTCTCCATCAATGAGCCCTATTTTCCGGGCCATTTCCCCGTTCGTCCGGTCATGCCGGGTGTGCTGATCCTGGAGGCCCTGGCCCAGGCCACCGGCCTGCTGGCCTTCAAGACCCAGGAGCATCGGGGCGAGACCGACAAGCAGCAACTCTATCTCTTCGTGGGCATCGACGAGGCCCGTTTCCGTCGTCAGGTGGAGCCGGGTGATCAGCTCCACCTGCGGGTGGAACTGCTGCGCGTGGTACGGGGAATCTGGCGCTTCAATGCCGTGGCCAGGGTGGATGGTGAGGTGGTGGCCACCGCGACGCTGATGTGTGCCGGGAAGGATCTGGAGTCATGATCGATGCTCGTGCCGTCATAGACCCAGAGGCGCGTATCGAGGAGGGAGTCCATATCGGGGCCTTTACCGTCATCGGCCCGGGTGTGAGTATCGGCAAGGGGACCTGGATCGGGTCCCATGTGGTGATCACCGGCACTACCCATATCGGCCAGGACTGCAAGATCTATCAGTTCGCGTCCCTGGGGGAAGCCCCCCAGGACCTGGGGTATCGGGATGAGGAAACGGCCCTGGAAATCGGTGATCGCACCGTGATTCGGGAGTACGTTACCATCAGCCGCGGTACACCCAAGGGCGGCGCTGTGACCCGGGTGGGGACCGATAATCTCATCATGGCCTATGTCCACATCGCCCATGATTGCCTCGTCGGCAATCACGTCGTATTTTCCAATGCGGCTTCACTCGCCGGACATTGCCAGGTAGGGGACCGGGCGGTGCTGGGCGGGTTCACCCTGGTCCATCAGTTCTGCCGTGTGGGGTCCCATGCCTTTACCAGCATGGGTTCCGCCCTGAATCGGGATCTACCGCCTTACTGCATGGCCTCGGGCAATTACGCCCGTGCCATAGGCATCAATAAGATAGGGCTCCGGCGTCGCGGTTATTCCGGGGAGACCATCCGTGCCCTGCAACGGACATTCCGCCATCTGGTGGACGGTCGTAACCGGGAGCAGGGCCTGGCCGCCGTGGCCCCGTTGGTACAGGCCTACCCGGAGGTGGCCGATTTCGTCGCGTTTGTCCGTGAAAGTCCCCGCGGCATTCTGCGCACCGACCGGCGCCGTTCCACGGACTGATCGGCGCCGCCTTCGCGGGCAAGGCCCACTCCCAGGGCCTGTGTTGTACCTTTGTGGGAGCGGCCCCGGCCGCGAATCAGCGCAGGCATGCGCTGACACATTCAGAGCTGGGAGTCCCCGGACCCGGACTCCCGTTTCAACGTCACGTCTACGATCCGCACCTGCCTGATCGCCTCGATCTGATGATCGGCGAACAGCTGCTCCGCCAGCCTGCGCATGTCACCCAGGCTGACCTTGGACAGGGCGATGTCCAACTCCACGGTCACTTCAACCTTCATCAGAAAAACCTCAGAATGAACTGGTAACCACGCGCCCGGACGGGTCCAGCATGTCCCGTAATGTCTCCGGATCCGCAATCCCGGGCAGTTTCAGACTTTGCCCGCCATGGCAGATGATGCCCACCTTGCCGTAGCCGAGCAGACGACCCAGCCAGCTGCGATAGATGCCCGCCGCCTTGATCTCATCCAACCTCATGACCCGGGTCCGACGCAGCAGCGTACCCGTCACGGTGATCATGCGCCGGTCCGTAATGGAGACTTCCGTGTTCAGGAATATGGCCAGCGCTCGTGCCATGATGCCGGGCAGCACCGCCAGGTAGATGATGGCGGCGATGACCTCGCCGCCCAGACCAAAGGGACCCAGCACCAGCAGCAGGCAGAGGGTGACGAGTTGGATGGGGGGCAGGAAGATGGCCCAATGGGTATCCGCCTGAAGTATCAGATGCTCTTCTTCCTCCAGCACGGTCTGGGTTACATCCGTTCGACCCAGGGAAAAGGAGAGGATGGCCATGATGATGGCCACCGGCAGCAGCAGGGTACCGGCCACCAGCAGGGTGGTTCCCATTGGGGTGCCAAAGAAATTCACCCCTGCGAACAGGTTGATCCCGGCCGCGACCATCACCCCCGTCGCGGTGAAGTTGAGGCGGCGTTTCCAGCGTTTCTCGTTGCGTATGCGTTCGCAGCGTTGTCTGGGCCACCAGCGCACCAGCAGGTTGATGAGCGTGAGGGGAAACAGGATGACGAACAGGGTCAGAGAGATCAGTGCCCCCTGCCCAAGCAGAACCATGGAACCCATGAGGCTGGCCAGTGAAGTCAGGGCCAGGGTAATGGGGATCCAGCGGGGAGATCGGGTGGTGTCCTTCGATGTCGTACTCAAGTTGAGGCTCCAGTTAGGCACGATGGGACCCCGGACCGGGTCGAGAGCCTTCATTTTGCCTGATATCCGCCCCTGATGCCCATGCCGGCACAGCATCCGGTGATCAGGGCGACGGTTGTTCCTTGTTGCGTCCCTTGATTTCCCGCACTCGCTCGATCCCCTTGCGGCGTTGGGCGTAGATCACCTGCAGCTTCTGTGAGATCTCCTCGTACTCATCGCCGGGCGGGGTCTCTTCAAGCTTGGTGGTTAGATCCCGTTCCTTGGCCTTGAGTTTTTTGAGGACCTTGCGGATGGATTTGAGTTCTTTGCGCTGGGCGGTCTGATCCGCGTTGAGAAAACCGGCCAGCCTAGCCAGCAGTTTTTTCGTCTTCATCAGTGTGCGTCCGCGTCCTGGGATTGGAATTGCCCCCGGCCATTCGCGCGATGTCCTGTTCATCCAGTGCCAGTTGATCTTCAGCGGACTGTTCCGCCCGGGTGGGTGGGAGCAGCAGCGCATGGCTGGCCTCGATCAGGTTCGAGCAGATCTCGAAGGCGTAGTTCTCATCGTTCATCATCGACGTGGCGATGGAGGAAGACAAGCGTCTGCCACGGATCAGCGCGTTGAGGTCTGCCGTGAAGCTGCGGCCGGATTTATTCACCGACAGCTTAAGGGCATCCAGTGACAGACTTGTGACAGTCTCCGGGTCCTGGGATCGGAGTTGGCGGATTTCTCGCAGCACCTTGGCAATCTGCAGACGGATGGTGTCATAGCGCTCCCGGATCAGCGGATTGCCGGAGACGCCATGGCGGGAGAGGTTCTTTTGCAGGTGCTTGGTGGCCTTCACCGCCTCGACGATATCGCGGCTGGCCTGCTGCAGGACGTAGAGCTGTTCCACCGATTGCTGGGACAGCTCACGGCCCTGGATCTCGCTGATGAAGGCAACGATGTCGCTGTGCAGGCTCTTGATCCTTGCCTCATAGAGGTCGTCCACATCCAGCGGGATGATGCGGCGGGTATTTTTCACGGCATCCACCAGCGATTGGTCGGAGTCGATCACCGAACGGCGCAGGCTGACCCCGTGGGCGATCAGATCATGGGCATTGTCATAGAGATGTCCCACTTCCTTGCGCAGGGCGCTGATGGCCGCGGCCGGTGTCTCCAAGGCGCCGGGATAGAGGTACAGGGGTTTTTCCCTGGATTTCGGGGCAAAGTTCACATGTTTGAGCAGCGCCCGCTCCAGCACGCCGGTGAAGGGCGCCAGCAGGATGACGCCCAGCAGATTGAACAGGGTATGGAACAGGGCCAGCTTGAGCAGGTATTCGTCGTCGGCAAGTCCCATCAATGCGCCCAGATAGTCCACCGCCCAGGCCATCTGCCCGATGAAGGTGATGGCCACGGCAGCAGTCATGACATTGAACAGTACATGGGCGATGGCCAGGCGCTTGCCGCCCAGGTTGGCGGTCATGCCGCCGATGGCAGTGGTGATGGCGCTGCCCAGGTTGGCGCCGATGGCCAGGGCGAGGGCGCTGTCATAGCTGATCTGACCGGTGGCCAGGGCGGTGATAATCACCAGCAGGGTGGCATGGCTGGACTGCATGATCACGGTGATCAGCATGCCGATGCCGGTATAAAGCAGCACCCCGAGGACGCCCGGAATCACATAACCGGAAAGATCGAAGGCCCCCTGGAAGGCCTCGAAGCCTTCTTTCATGTAATGGATGCCCAGGAACAGGAAGCCCACCCCCAGGGTCGCGTAACCAATACCCTGGAGGATCTTCGAGCGCTGCAACAGCAGGATGACGCCGATGACCAGAGCGGGCATGGCATAGCCGGCGATGTCCACCCGCAGACCCAGGCCGGCGATCAGCCAGGCTCCGGTGGTGGTGCCCAGGTTGGCTCCCATGATGACGCCGATGCCGGCCGCCAAGGTAATCATCTCGGCGCTGACGAAGGAAATGGTGACCAGCGACACCAGGGTGCTGGACTGCATCAGGGTGGTGCTGGTGATGCCGAAGGCGATACTCTTCCAGAGCCGGTTGGTGCATGTCCGCAGCACCTGTTCCAGGGCGCCCCCGGTGAAGCTCTTGAAGCCCTTTTCCAGCGACAGCATGCCGAACAGGAATAGCGCCACCCCGGCGGCGATTTCCTTGAAATCCGGACTGATCCAGAAGCCGTAGCTCAGGATCAGCAGGAGCAGGGGCAACGGGGCTTGGCGCCAGAACCTGAGCACAGTGGGTCAACCCTCCCGATCGGATGTGTTCAGCAGGTGTCCGTGCTCAATCAGCTCCAGCGCCATCCTGGCCACTTTTTCCGATCCTCCCCCTTCTCCCAGGCGTTCCCGGACCTCGATCAGGGCCGCCACCACCGAGCGGTGATAATCCTCATCCGCCAGCAGGCGTTCCACCTCCTCACCGATATTCTGCGCCGTGGCGGCATCCTGCACGAACTCCCGTACCACTTCCCGGCCGGCGACGATATTGGCCAGGCCGATATGGGGAATCAGGATCAGACGGCTCAGGATGGCGTGGGTGATGGGGGCGACCCGGTAGATGATGGCCATGGGGGTCCTGAGCAGGGCCGCCTCCAGGGTGGCCGTGCCGGAGGCGATGATGAGGGCGCGGCTGACCGACATGACGTCATAGGTTCGCCCGCTCACCTGCAGGATGTCCAGGGACGGGTCCAGATAGGGTGCCACGTCGCCGGCCACGTCCACCCCCGGGGCCAGGGGCATCACGAAGCGGATCTGCGGATGCCGTTGTCGCAGCCACCGGCAGGCCTCCATCATGATGGGTAGGTGGCGGCGCAGTTCCCCGCTGCGGCTGCCGGGCAGCAGTGCCACCGGGGGGCGGTCCGGGTCCAGGCCCAGGCTTGCCCGGATCTTCTGCGGCGTGGCGGAGGGGAGTACCACGTCCACCAGGGGATTACCCACATAGCGGACCGGGATGCCGTAACGCCGGTAGACGTCCACCTCGAAGGGAAACAGCACCGCCATGGCATCGATGACCCGGCCGATGCGCTTGACCCGATGGGGCCGCCAGGCCCAGATCTGGGGGCTGACATAGAACAGCACCCGGATGCCCAGGGCCTTGGCGGCCTTGGCCAGGCGCAGGTTGAACTCCACATAGTCCACCAGCACCAGCAGATCCGGCGGGTCTGACTGCAGGTGCTGCTTGAGGGTCTCCAGGGCCCGGCGGATATCCCGGTACTGGGCGATCACCTCCCACAGGCCCACCACCGCCAGGCGCCCGGCATCCACGACCAGTTCCACCCCCGCCTCACGCATGGCGCCGCAGCCCATGCCGGTATAGCGATTGCCGGGACGCAGGCCTTCAAGGGCGCGGACCATGTTGGCGGCATGCAGGTCGCCGGAGACCTCGCCGGCGACGATCATGACATGCAGCGGTGCCAGCGGTGGGCTCGAGTCAGTCAAGGGCCCCCCGGATGATATCGGTGATCCGCACCAGGTCCTCGTCACGGATCTCGGGATAGATGGGCAGGGAAAGGCAGCGCTCGGTGACGGATTCGGTCACCGGCAGGTGGACCTGGGCGCAGCTATCACCGAAGGCCTTCTGGCGATGCAGGGGGATGGGGTAGTACACGGCGCAGGCGATCCCCGCCTGCTGCAAGGCCTGCATGACGGCGTCACGGCGATCCGTCAGCAGGGTGTACTGATGGAACACGTGCACACCCAGGCCGTCCTCGAAGGGCGTGGTCACCGGGGTGTCGGCCAGCAGTGCGTTGTAGCGGTGGGCGGCCCGGCGCCGTTCCCGGTTGAAGCGGTCGATGTGCTTGAGCTTGACCCGCAGGATGGCCGCCTGGATCTCGTCCAGCCGGCTGTTGTAGCCGATGATGTCGTGGTGATAGCGCACCCGGCTGCCGTGGTTTCTCAGGGTCCGCAGCCGGTCGGCGTGTGCATCGGAGCCGGTGGTGATCAGACCACCGTCGCCGTAGCAGCCCAGGTTCTTGCTGGGGAAAAAGCTGAAACAGCCGAAGGCCCCGGTGGTGCCGGTCTGGGTGCCGTTCACGGTGGCGCCGAAGGACTGGGCGCAATCTTCCACCAGGATCAGGTCATGGGTCTTGCTCAGGGCCTGGAGGCGGGACAGGTCCGCCGGCTGGCCGAAGAGATGGACCGGCATGATGGCCCGGGTGCGTTCGTTGATGGCCGCTTCCACCTGAGCCACGTCGATGTTGAAGGTGCGCGGGTCGATGTCCACGAATACCGGCACGGCACCCACATAGCGGATGGCCTCGGCGGTGGCGATGAAGGTAAAGGCGGTGGTGATGACCTCGTCCCCCTCGCCGATGCCGGCGGCGGCCAGGGCCAGGTGCAGGGCATCGGTGCCGGAGGCGCAGGTGATGGCATGGGGTGTCCCCAGGTAGTCGGCCAGTTCCTGTTCCAGGGCCTGCACGTTGGGACCCAGGATGAACTGAGTATTTTCCAGGACCTGGGCGATTCCCGCGTCGATCTCGTCCTTCAACTGGTGGTACTGGGCCTTCAGGTCGACCATTGGGATCATGGTGTGTTTTTTCCTTGCTTGGCTGGCTTGCTTGAATGAATGCGGTCTGTGCGGGAGGGGGCGGGCGTCAATCGCGCCGGTCGCGCATGGGGGAGCCCTGCCGGACCAGTTCGCTGATGCGGATGGCCGTTTCCAGGGCCCGCTGGCCGTCTTCGCCGGAAACCACCACCGGGGCGCCGTGCTGGATCGCATCCAGAAAGGCGATGATCTCCGCCTTGAGGGCATCGCCTTCCTCGAAAAAGCTCTCTTCGCTGATGACCTCGGGAATGCCCGGGAACATCTCCCTGTCGCCCAGTCGATGCACCGACAGCCCCCGGTTCTGGAAATCCACCGAGACATAGGCGTTTTTCTGGAAGATGCGCATCTTGCGCTCGGTCTTGAGGCTGACCCGGCTGGAGGTGACATTGGCCACGCAGCCGCTTTCGAACTCGATGCGGGCGTTGGCGATGTCGATGGCGTCGGACAGGACCCGGGCGCCGCTGGCGGCCAGGGATTTCACCGGCGAGCGCACCATGTCCAGGATGATGTCGATGTCATGGATCATCAGGTCCAGCACCACGTTCACGTCCGTGGCCCGGGGCTTGAAGGGGGCCAGGCGGTGAGATTCGATGAACAGGGGTTCGCCGCGCCGGTCCGCCAGATCCATGAGGGCGGCATTGAAGCGCTCCAGGTGTCCCACCTGCAGGATCACACCTCGCTCCTGGGCCAGCCGGTTCAGGGCGGCGGCTTCTTCCACGGTGGAGGTGATGGGTTTTTCCACCAGCACATGGGTGCCGTGTTCGAGGAAATCCCGGGCTACGGAAAAGTGCAGGGTGGTGGGCACGGCGATACTGACGGCGTCCACCTGCCCGAGCAGTTCGCGGTAGTCGGTGACGGCGCGACATCCGCATTGTTCGGCCACGGCGGCGGCGGTCTCGGCACTGGCGTCGGCCACCGCCACCAACTCTGCATTGGGAAGGGCGGCGTATTTCCGGGCGTGGAATTTGCCAAGATAGCCGACGCCGATCACGGCGCATCGTGTGGAGGTCATGGGCGGTCCGGGGGCTTGCGGTGAACGGCGCGGCATGAGCCGATGGCCCTGATGGGGTGCGCCTTGGTAGCATGTCGTGCTGGCATTTTACTCCAAGCGTGGCGAGAACGACATCTGATGCAACCTGATCTGGTGAACCTGGGCCTGCGGCCGGATGTGGCGGGCGTGGACGAAGTGGGCCGCGGTCCGCTGGCGGGTCCGGTCGTAGCGGCGGCGGTGATCCTGGATCCGGCCCGTCCCATCGACGGATTGAAGGATTCCAAGGCCCTGAGTCCGGCCCGGCGAGAGGCCCTGGACGGACTGATCCGGGAACGAGCACTGGCCTGGTCCATTGCGATCTGCTCGCCGGCGGAGATCGATGCGTTGAATATCCTGCAGGCCAGCCTGCTGGCCATGCGCCGGGCGGTGGAAACCCTCGCCACCCCGGCCGGCCTGGCCCTGGTGGACGGCAATCGCTGTCCGGAGGCGATGCCCTGTCAGGTCCTGGCGGTGGTGCAGGGGGACAAGACCGTGGCGGCCATCAGCGCGGCGTCCATCATCGCCAAGGTCTATCGGGATGCCCTGATGGTGGCCCTGGATGCCGAGTATCCCGGCTACGGGCTGGCGGGCCACAAGGGTTACCCCACCCCCGTGCATCTGGAAGCCCTGGCGCGCCTGGGGCCGAGCCCTTGTCATCGAATGAGTTTTGCCCCGGTACGGCGGGCGGCCTGCAAGACGTCCTGAACCCGTCATTCTGCCCTGGAGGGATTTTCTGTAGGGTGTTTTGGGCCCGTCATTCCCGCGCAAGCGGGAACCCAGCGGCTGGTAACGGACTGAAAGTTCCGGACTCCCGCTTTCGCGGGAGTGACGCCAATGTATATTCGTGGGAGTGGTGACATTAAATGCGCCTGCGCAGGAATGGTGACGCCAGTGGACTTTTTCAGAAATACCTTTAACACCCTTCCCCTGCTATCTTGTCCCCCCTGCCTGCTTCAAGCCTTCAGATATCACTGCGATGACTCAGCCTTTCGTTCACCTCCACCTGCATTCCGAGTTTTCCCTCGTGGACGGCCTGGTCCGCGTGGGGCCGCTGGTTGCCGCCGTCAAGGGGGCGGGGATGCCCGCCTGCGCGGTGACCGACCAGACCAATCTGTTCGCCATGGTCAAGTTTTACAAGGCGGCACTCAAGTCCGGAGTCAAGCCCATCATCGGCACGGATCTGTGGGTGACGTCCGGCGAGTCCGGCGAACCGCCCACCCGACTGGTGTTGCTGTGCCAGAACGACCCGGGTTACAAGCGCCTGACCCGTCTCATCAGTCGGGGCTATCAGGAAGGCCAGCACAGCGGCTCTCCGGTCCTGGAGCGGGACTGGTTCACCCGCGAAGCCTGCGAGGGACTGATCGCCCTGTCCGGGGGCCGGGAAGGGGAAGTGGGCCGGGCCCTGCTGTCCCGACAGCCCGAGAATGCCGGGCCGGCCTGCGATTTCTGGTGCGAGATCTTCCCTGACCGCTTCTACCTGGAACTGATCCGCACCGGCCGGGAAGAAGAGGAGGATTACCTGCACGCCGCCGTGGCCCTGGCAGGGGAGCGGGGGCTGCCGGTGGTGGCCACCAACGACGTGCGCTTCATCAGCCCCGACGATTACGACGCACACGAGGCCCGGGTCTGCATCCATGAGGGCCGGGTCTTGGACGACCCCCGGCGGCCTCGGCTCTACAGCCCTCAGCAGTACCTCAAGACCCCGGAGGAGATGGCGGAACTCTTCGCCGATATCCCCGAGGCCCTGGCCAATACCGTGGAGATCGCCCGACGCTGCAATCTCGTCCTGACCCTGGGGGAGAACTATCTGCCGGAGTACCCCATCCCCGCGGGCATGACCACAGACGCGTATTTCCGCCAGCTCTCCCATCAAGGGCTGGATGAGCGCCTGGTGCGCCTGTTCCCACCGGATACTCCGGCCCGGGAGGAAAAGGAGAAGGCCTACCGGGCCCGCCTGGACCTGGAACTGGACGTGATCTGCCAGATGGGATTTCCCGGCTACTTCCTCATCGTGGCGGACTTCATCCAGTGGGCCAAGGACAACGGTGTGCCGGTGGGTCCCGGGCGTGGCTCCGGCGCCGGTTCCCTGGTGGCGTATGCGCTGAAAATCACCGATCTTGATCCGATCCGCTACGAACTGCTGTTCGAGCGCTTCCTCAACCCGGAGCGGGTGTCCATGCCCGACTTCGACGTGGACTTCTGCATGGAGAAGCGGGACAGCGTGATTGAGTACGTGGCCCGGCGCTATGGCCGCGACAAGGTCTCCCAGATCATCACCTACGGCACCATGGCCGCCAAGGCGGTGGTCCGTGACGCCGGTCGCGTACTGGGCCATGCCTACGGGTTCGTGGACCGTATCGCCAAACAGATCCCGTTCGAGATCGGCATGACCCTGGACAAGGCCCTGGAGCAGGAGGAGGACCTGCGCCGCAGCTATGAGGAGGATGAGGAAGTCCGGGGCCTCATCGACTTGGCCCGCAAGCTGGAGGGGGTGGCCAGAAACGCCGGCAAGCATGCCGGAGGCGTGGTCATCGCCCCCACCACCCTGACGGATTTCTCCCCCCTGTTCTGCGAACCGGGCGGGCAGGGGGTGGTGACCCACTTCGACAAGGACGACGTGGAGGCTATCGGCCTGGTGAAGTTCGACTTCCTGGGTCTGCGCACCCTCACCATCATCGACTGGGCGGTGCAGACCATCAATGCCCAGCGGGCCGAGGCCGGTGAGCCGCCCCTGGATGTGAGTGACGTGCCCCTGGATGAGGACGGCACCTTCGGTCTGCTCAAACGCCAGGAAACCACGGCGGTATTCCAGCTGGAATCCCGCGGCATGAAGGACCTGATCAAGCGCCTGCAGCCGGACAACTTCGAGGACATCGTCGCCTTGGTGGCCCTCTATCGGCCCGGCCCCCTGCAGTCGGGGATGGTGGATGACTTCATCAACCGCAAACACGGCCGTGCCAGGGTGGAATACCCCCACCCGGCCCTGGAGGCCATCCTGCGTCCCACCTACGGGGTCATCCTCTATCAGGAACAGGTGATGCAGATCGCCCAGGTGCTGGCGGGGTACAGCCTGGGCGGCGCCGACCTGCTGCGCCGTGCCATGGGCAAGAAGAAGCCCGAGGAGATGGCCAAGCAGCGGGAGATCTTCCTCACCGGGGCTGTGGCGCAGGGGGTGGAGGAGGCGACTGCCAGCTATATCTTCGACTTGATGGAGAAATTCGCGGGGTACGGCTTCAACAAGTCCCACTCCGCCGCTTATGCCCTGCTGTCCTACCAGACCGCCTGGCTCAAGCACCACTACCCGGCCGCCTTCATGGCGGCGGTGCTCTCCGCGGACATGGACCACACCGATAAAGTGGTGAATCTGATCGAGGAATGCCGCTGCATGGATCTGGCGGTGATCCCGCCGGACGTGAATGCCTCCAGCTATGAGTTCACCGTACGTGATGATCGGACCATCGTCTACGGCCTGGGGGCCATCAAGGGGGTGGGGGAGTCGGCCATCCAGGTGTTCATCGACAGTCGCCGGGGCGACGGCCCCTTCGCCTCCCTGGATGATCTGTGCGCGCGGGCGGACTCCCAGAAGATCAACCGGCGCACTCTGGAGGCCCTGATCCGGGCCGGCGCCCTGGACTCCATCGGCCCCAACCGGGCCACTCTGATGCACAATCTGCCCCTGGCCATGTCCCGGGCTGAGCAGCACCGCCGCGACCAGAACGTGGGGCAGGGGGATCTGTTCGGCATGGCGCCACCGCCGGAGGTGGCGGCGGTGGCGGCGCCGACCTTGCCGGAATGGGATGAGGAGACCCGGCTGCTGGCGGAGAAGGAGACCCTGGGGCTGTATCTCACCGGCCATCCCATCACCCGTTATGAGGTGGAACTGCGACGCATCACCGGCAAGCGCATCGCCGATCTGTTGTCGGACCTGGCGGACAGCGCCCCCGGGCAGGGGAGCGGTGAGGGGCAGGGTCGGGGCCGGCAGCGGGAGCAGACCGCCCTGATCGCCGGTCTGGTGGTGGGTATCCGCCTGCGCAACGCCCCGTCCGGGCGGATGGCCTTTCTCACCCTGGACGATCGTAGCGGCCGCATCGAGGTGGGGCTGTTCGGTGACGATTACCGCCGCTTCCAGGGCCTGTTGGTGAAGGATCGCCTGCTGGTGGTGGAGGGCGGTGTGGGCATCGACGAGTTCAGCGGCAACGTGCGCATGCGCGGTCGTCAGGTGATGGACCTGGACCAGGCCCGGGAGCAGTTTGCCAAGCGGGTGGATCTGACTCTCAACGGCGGCACGGACCCGGCACTGGTGGGGGCACTGGAGGAAAGCCTGTCTCCCTTTCGGGATGGACCCTGCCCGGTCTTCATCAACTACAGCAACGGCCGCGCCCGTGCCCGCTTCCGGCTGGGTGACGCCTGGCAGCTGCGCCCCACCGAGGAACTGGTACAGCGACTCAGGGGCCTGCTGGGGGAAGAGGCCGTGCAGATTCACTACCGTTAGGTTCATCCCACGGTTACAGGTTTACCCACACCGCCGGCCGTGTAGAATGGCCCTTTCCCAACCGACCCAGACCCCGCCGATGAATCCGGATTTCCTTGAATTTGAGCAACCGATCGCCGAACTGGAAGCCAAGATCGAAGAGCTTCGTTATGTCAGTGATGACGCCGAGGTCAACATCCAGGACGAGATCACCCGTCTCGAGTCCAAGTGCAAGAGTCTGACCGAGTCCATCTTCGCCAAGCTCAGCCCCTGGCAGATCTCGCAGCTGGCGCGACATCCCCGACGTCCCTACACCCTGGACTATATCGCCCACCTGTTCACGGACTTTGAGGAATTGCACGGCGACCGCGCATTTGCGGATGATCCGGCCATCGTCGGCGGCGTGGCCCGGTTTGAGGGGCGTCCGGTGATGGTCATCGGGCATCAGAAGGGGCGCGACACTAAGGAAAAGATCCATCGCAACTTCGGTATGCCCCGGCCCGAGGGCTACCGCAAGGCCCTGCGACTGATGCACATGGCCGAGCGGTTCTCCCTGCCCATCTTCACCTTCATCGACACCCCCGGCGCCTATCCCGGCGTGGGTGCGGAGGAGCGCGGCCAGAGCGAGGCCATTGCCCGTAACCTGCTGGAGATGTCCAAGCTGCGCACGCCCGTCATCTGCACCGTGATCGGTGAGGGCGGGTCCGGTGGTGCTTTGGCCATTGGCGTGGGTGACAAGGTGCAGATGCTTCAGTACGGCACCTATTCGGTGATCTCGCCGGAGGGCTGCGCCTCCATCCTCTGGAAGAGTGCGGAGAAGGCCGCCGATGCCGCCGAGGCCATGGGCATCACCTCCGGCCGTCTCAAGGAACTGGGTCTGATCGATGCGATCCTCCCCGAACCCTTGGGTGGTGCCCACCGCGACACGGCGGCCATGGCCGATACCTTCCGGGCCAACCTGCTGGAAGGCCTGGATGAGCTGCAATGCATGGACATCAATGCCCTGGTGGCCCGCCGCTACGAGCGGATCATGAAATACGGGCAAGTGAAGGAATAGTGCCCTTCCGGCCCCCATCCCTCTCCCGAAGGGAGAGGGATGGGGGCCGGCACAGTGCCCGCCTACCGTTGAAACCGATTCTCCCATGCTGGACACCCTCGCCGCCGCCCTGCAACGCTTGCCGCCGGCCCCCCGCTGGCTGATCGGCCTGAGCGGGGGCCTGGACTCCCATGTCCTGCTCCATGGCCTCCATGGCCTTGTCCGGTCGCAGGCCTTTCCCCCTCTGATCGCCGTCCATGTCCACCACGGCCTGAGTCCCCACGCCGATCAGTGGCAGGCCCACTGCGAATCCCTCTGTCGTGATCTGGGCATCCCCCTGCAGGTCCTGGGGGTGGATGCCGGTCCCGCCGCCGGTGAGAGTCCGGAAGCCGCGGCCCGGGCGGCCCGCTATCGGGCCATCGCCGCCGTCATGCAGTCCGGCGAGGTCCTGCTCACCGCCCATCACCGCCGCGACCAGGCCGAGACCCTGTTGCTGCAACTCCTACGTGGGGCCGGTCCCGCCGGCTTGGCCGCCATGCCGCGACTCAAGCCCTTTGGTCCCGGCTGGCAGGCCCGTCCCCTGCTGGATCTGGACCGGGATACCCTGGCCGATCATGCCCGCAAGGCAGGTTTGGTCTGGGTGGAAGATGACAGCAACACGGATCCGCGGTTTGACCGCAATCTGCTCCGCCAGGCGGTCATGCCCCGGTTGCGGGCACGCTGGCCGTCCGTGGATGTCACCCTGTCCCGGGCCGCCATGCTGCAGGCGGAGGCACAGGATCTGCTGGCCGAGCGGGCCAGGGAAGACCTGGAGCAGGTAAGGGGGCGCGCGTCGGGCACGCTCTCGGTGGTCGGTCTGGCCGGGCTGCGCCGTCCCCGGCTGCGCAACGCCCTGCGGGGGTGGTTACAGGACAAGGGTCTGCCCATGCCGGGCCGGGCCCGACTGGAGAGCCTGATCGAACAGATGCTCAAGGCCGGTCCCGATGCCTGTCCCCGGGTGGCCTGGGCGGGGGCCGAGGTGCGCCGTTACCGGGATGATCTTCATGCCATGCGGCCGCTGGTGCCTGTGGATGTGGGGCAGGTGTGGCAGTGGACGCCCACCGCGCCGCTGCAGCTGCCCGAGCTGGGCATCACCCTCGATCCCGCCGTCCTGCAGTCTATCTGGGGATTGGATCCGTCCATCCTGACGGTGCCGTTGACGGTGGGTTTTCGGCGGGGTGGGGAGGTGATCCGGTGGCGCGGAGAGACCCGTTCACTGAAGAAGCTGCTCCAAGAAGCGGGCATCCCGCCCTGGGAGCGTGATCGGTTGCCGCTGATTCATGTCGATGAGCAACTGGTGGCGGTCTGGGGTATGCTGCCCGGACCCCAGGACTGAACCACGGCAACGGAGTCTCGCCTTGACCGCAGCCCCCATCTCCCCTGGTTTCATGGTGGTCCACGGCAATCGTCTGGAAGATCTGCGCGCCCTGGCCGTGGAATGGATGCGCCGCCACCCCCCGGCGCCGCTGGAGAACGAGACCATCCTGGTCCAGAGCAACGGTATCGCCCAGTGGCTAAAGCTGGCCCTGGCGATGGACCCGGAAGGCCCCGAAAGCGGTCTCGGCATCGCCGCCGCCCTGGATGTGCAGTTGCCGGCCCGTTTCCTCTGGAATGCCTACCGGGCCGTCCTTGGCCCCGAGGCCGTGCCCACCGAATCCCCCTTCGCCAAGGACCCGCTCACCTGGCGGCTCATGCGCCTGTTGCCCGAGTGTCTGGAACAGACCGCCTTCGCCCCCCTGCGCCGGTTCCTGACCGACGATGCGGACCTGCGCAAACGCCACCAGCTCGCCCTGCGCCTGGCAGACCTGCTGGACCAGTATCAGGTCTACCGGGCCGACTGGCTGGTCGACTGGGCCGAGGGGAGGGATCAGGTGCGTGATCCCCGAGGCGTGCTGCGGCCCCTGGATACGGAAGAAAGCCGCTGGCAGCCGGCCCTGTGGCGCGCCCTGATCGGGGACATGCCCCCCGATGCCCGCAGTCTGAGTCGTGCTGGGGTTCACGCCCGTTTCATGGAACGGGTCCGCAGCCAGGAAGCCGGCCCCCCCGGGCTGCCTCGGCGGGTGATCGTGTTCGGCATCTCCTCCTTGCCGGCCCAGACCCTGGAAGCTTTGGAGGGACTGGCCCGCTTCAGCCAGGTGTTGCTGTGCGTCCACAATCCCTGCCGGCATTACTGGGCCGACATCATCAGCGACAAGGATTTGCTGCGTGCCCGGCGCCGCCGTCAGTCCCCCAAGGCCGGCATGCCCGAGGTCATCGCCGAGGAAGACCTGCACAACCACGCCCATCCGCTGCTGGCGGCCTGGGGTAAGCAGGGGCGGGACTACATCCGCCTGTTGGACGAGCACGATGATCCCAGTCACTACCGGCGTCTGCTGGAGTCACTGCCCTGGCAGCGCATCGATCTGTTCGAACCCCAAGGGGGCCGCACCCTGCTGCAGCAACTCCAGGACGATATCCTCGATCTGCGCCCCCTGAACGAGACCCGCGACCATTGGCCCCTGGTGGACTCGGCCCGGGACGACTCCATCCGTTTCCACGTGGCCCACAGTCCCCAGCGGGAAGTGGAGATCCTGCATGATCAGTTGCTGGCGCGGTTTTCCCGGGATCCCGATCTGCGCCCCCGGGACGTCATCATCATGGTGCCGGATGTGGACCGTTATGCCCCTCATGTCCAGGCGGTGTTCGGCCAGACCCGCCCGGAGGATCCGCGCCACATCCCGTTCTGCTTCTCCGACCAGGCCCGGCGGGGCCGTGATCCCCTGCTGGTGGTGCTGGAACAACTCCTGCGCCTGCCCGAGTCCCGCCTGTCGGTGAGCGAACTGCTGGATCTGCTGGATCTGCCGGCCCTGCGCAACCGCTTCGATATCGATCCGGGCGATCTGCCTCGTCTGCGGGCCTGGATCGAAGGGGCAGGCATCCGCTGGGGCATGGATGCCCGGCAGCGGGCCGCCCTGTCCCTGCCGCCAGGGCTGGAACAGAACACCTGGCGTTTCGGCCTGCGGCGCATGCTCCTGGGCTATGCCGTGGGTAATCCCGGCCCTTGGCAAGACATCGAGCCCTACGACGAGATCAGCGGTCTGGATGCCGCCCTCATCGGCCCTCTCCACACCCTGCTGGAGGCCCTGGACCAGACTTGGCAGGGGCTCTCCGAGCCGGCTACACCCGCCGGCTGGGGGGCGCGCTTGCGCACCCTGGTGCAGACCTTCTTCGCTCCCGTTGACGAGCGTGAACAGCTCATGCTCCGGCGCATGGACGAGGCCTTGGAGCACTGGGAGGCCCTTTGCCAGGCTGCCGGTATGGCGGAGTGCTTGCCGCTCACTGTGGTGCGGGAACACTGGCTCAGTGCCCTGGATGAATCCCACCTGTCCCAGCGATTCCTGTCGGGGGCGGTGACCCTCTGCACCCTCATGCCGATGCGCGCCATCCCTTACCGGGTGGTCTGCCTGCTGGGCATGAACGACGGTGACTATCCCCGCCGTCATACCCCCATGGACTTTGACCTCATGGCCGGAGAGCATCGGCCCGGCGACCGTTCGCGCCGAGAGGATGACCGTTACCTGTTCCTGGAGGCCCTGCTGTCGGCCCGGGCGCATCTCTACATCAGCTGGGTGGGGCGGGGCATCCGCGACAATGCCCCATTGCCGCCGTCGGTACTGGTGAGCCAGTTGCGAGATCACCTGGCCGCCGGCTGGCGCCCGCAGGGGGGAGGGGATGGAGAGGACCTGCTCCAAGCCCTGACCACGGCATACCCGCTGCAGCCCTTTGGACGGGCGTATTTCCAGGGGGATGACGACAGACTGTTCACTTATGCCCGGGAGTGGGAAGCCCTGTACGCCATCTCCACGGGCGCAGACTCTGCCCGCGAACAGCGGCATCCCCACGGGCAGGAAGCCCTCTCCCCCCCGGTGCCGGAGGAGGCACTGACCGCCGAAGACCTGGCGGCTTTTCTCAAGGACCCGGTACGCAGCTTCTTCCAGCGCCGCCTCAAGGTCCATTTGGATGCGGCTCCGGCCGCCGGCGAGGACCAGGAGCCTTTCACCCTGGATGGCCTGGACCGCTGGCAGGCCCTGGATCATCTGCTGGGGGCGGCCCTGGCGGACAATGAAGACCCGGAACAGAGCACCGAACGCCTGGAGGCGGCCCTGACCGGCTGGCAGCGCAGTGGACGGCTGCCTCTGGGGGAGATCGGGCGGCAGCAGGGCGCCGCCCTCAGGGCCGAGGCCATGAATCTGGTCATGGCCTGGCAGGAGGCCGTCCGCACCTGTCCGCGGCGGCTGCCGCGGGCCGAATTGCTACGGTTCGAGCACGACGGCTGGGTGGTGGAAGGCTGGCTACCCCGGCTGCGGCTGGATGAAGCCGGAGAGAGGGTCCATCTGCACTATCGGACCGGCACCCTGCGGGCAAAGATCAACCCCTTCAAGCGCCTGGACAAGGCCTGCCTGGCCTGGGTCCAGCACCTGATGGCCCATGCCCAGGGTCTCAGCCTGCGCACGATGCTGGTGGGGCTGGACGATACCCTGTGCATGGACCCGTTGCCGACGGCAGAGGCCCGGGATCACCTGCGTACCCTGCTGCAGGCCTGGGCAACGGGGATGACCCGCCCCCTGCCGGCCTACTGCCGGGGCAGCAGTGCCTGGCTGGATGCCCTCGACCGGGATGGCAAGGATCCGGAAGATGTCCTGACCCAGGTCCACGCAGGGGACGGGTTCAGGGGCGGGGCGGTGGACCAGGATCCCTGGCTGGCCCGGGCCTGGCCGGATACCCGGTCACTGCTGGCCCAGCCGGATTTTGCCGCCTGGGCCAGGGACCTCTACGGCCCCCTGAGCCGAGCTGCCTACCTGCTGGACAAGGATTGAGGAGAAGGCGCCCTATGCCCCACGCCCAGGTTCTGGACCCCTTGCGTTTCCCCCTCCACGGCAGTCGTCTGATCGAGGCCAGTGCCGGTACCGGCAAGACCTTCACCATTGCCGCCCTCTACGTGCGGCTGGTGCTGGGCCATGGGGCGGACAACGCCTTCCCCGAGCCCCTGCTGCCGCCTCGTATCCTGGTGGTTACCTTTACCGAGGCCGCCACCAAGGAACTGCGGGAACGGATTCATGCCCGCCTGATGGAAGCGGCCCGGGTCTTCCGTGATCCCGCCGAGCGGTCGCTGGATCCCTTTCTGTCGGCCCTGCTGGCGGATCATCCCGACGCCGCCGGGCGCGCCCTGGCCGCCCGGCGTCTGGAGCAGGCAGCCCAGTGGATGGATGAGGCGGCGGTATCCACCATCCACAGCTGGTGTTACCGGGTATTGCGGGAACACGCCTTCGACAGCGGCAGCCTGTTCACCCAGAACCTGGCGACGGACCAGGCTGAACTGCTGGCCGAGGCGGTGCGGGATTACTGGCGCACCGTGGTCTATCCCCGGGAGCCGGTCGGCCTGGGTCTGCTGCGCAATGTCCTGGGCGATGGGCCCGAGGCACTTCGGCCCATTCTCTTGAGACTGTTGGCGGGAGATCCCCCGCAGGATGAGCCGGGTTGCCTGGACGGGATCCTGGCGGCGCGGGTGGCCCTGTTGGAACGCCTCAAGGCCCCCTGGCGGGATGAGTTCGATGCCCTGGCGGATCAGTTCCGCCAGGGCCTGTTGCCGGTGCTCAACGGCAACAAATACCGCAATCCCGAACGTCTGCTGGCGTGCATGCGGCAATGGGCGCTGGACCCGGCCCGGATCCGTCCGGATCCCCCCGGCAGCCAGGATCCGCTGGAGCAGCTCAGCCGGTCCGGTATGGCTGCCAGGCTCAAAAAGGGAGGCAACCTGCCCGATGACCTGCATCCGGCTTTTGGCCTGCTGGAACAGGCCCACGATCTGGATCGGGATCTGGGGGCCGAGGTCCTCGGTCACGCGGCGGCCTGGGTTCACCACCGGTTCCGCCAGGCCCAGGGACGGCTGGCCCAACTGGGCTTTGATGACCTGCTCACCCGTCTGCGGGATGCCCTGGAGGGGGCCGGCGGTGACCGCCTGGCCGACACTTTGCGGCGCCAGTTCCCGGTGGCCCTGATTGATGAGTTCCAGGATACGGATCCGGTTCAGTACCGCATCTTTGAGCGGGTATACGACCTGGAGGCGGGTACCCCGGACGCGGGGCTATTCCTCATCGGTGATCCCAAGCAGTCCATCTATGCCTTTCGCGGCGCCGACATCCATACCTACCTGAAGGCCCGTCTGGCCACCCACGGACGCCACTACACTCTGGGTGTCAACTTCCGTTCCACCGTGGCGGCGGTGGCGGGGTTCAACCGGCTGTTTGCCCTGGGTGAACGGCAGCATCCCCGGGGGGCGTTCCTGTTCCGCCCCGGCCCGACATCGGATAACCCGGTGCCTTTCCTGCCGGTCCAGGCCCGCGGGCACGAAACGGCCCTGCAGGTGGATGGCCGGCCTCAGCCGGCCCTGACCCTGTGGCATCTGGAAGGGGATAATCCTTTGGGCAGGCAGGCCTATATCGACACCATGGCGGTGCGTTGCGCCGGGGCAATGGCGGATCTGCTGGCGGCCGCTCGCGCCGGCCGGGCCGGCTTTATCGACCCTTCAGACCCGGACAACCCCATTTTCACCCCCCTCAAGCCCCGGGATATGGCGGTGCTGGTGCGGGACCGGGGGGAGGCCCATGGGATCCAGGCGGCCCTGCGCGCCCAGCAGATCCGCAGCGTCTATCTCTCGGACCGGGAGTCGGTCTATCTCAGCCCGGAGGCGGACGATTTGCTACGTTGGTTGCGGGCCTGTGCGGAGCCGGAATCCGACCGCCTGTTGCGGGCGGCCCTGGCCACCCCGGTGTTGGACCTGTCCTTTTCGGCGCTGGAAGCCCTCAATCAGGATGAGCTGCACTGGGAGCGCATGGTGGAGCAGTTCCGCGGCTATCGCCGGTGCTGGCGTAACCAGGGTGTGCTGCCCATGCTGCGGCACCTGATGCATGATTTCGAACTGCCCCGGCGATTGTTCGGCCGGCCCTTCGGCGAACGGCGGCTCACCAACCTGCTGCACCTGAGCGAGTTGCTGCAGTCGGCTGCCACGGAACTGGAGGGGGAACATGCCCTGATCCGCCACCTGGTGGAGCACCGTCAGGCGGCGCGCCAGGCCGGTGATGAACAGATCCTGCGTCTGGAAAGCGATGAGGACCTGGTGAAGGTGGTCACCATCCACAAGTCCAAGGGGCTGCAGTACCCCCTGGTGTTCCTGCCCTTCATCGCCGGCTATCGGCCCGGGAATGGGGGTAAACCGCCCCTGATCTATCGGGATGGGACGGGGCAGCGCGTCGTCAGCTTCACCCCCGACGAGGACGATCAAGCACGGGCCGATGAGGCCCGGCTGGCGGAGGATGTGCGTCTGCTCTATGTGGCGATGACCCGGGCCTGCCATGCTTGCTGGCTCGGGGTGGCCTCGGTCAAGGACCGCAGTAAGGACGGCGGTTTTCATCGCAGCGCCCTGGGCAGCCTGCTGGGGGGCGGCAAGCCCATCTCGCCGGCAGCGCTGCGCGAGCGGCTCGATGCCCTGTGCGCCGATGCCCTGTGCGCCGATGCCCCGCCGCCTTCCGCGCTCGCTGTGACCCATTGTCCATCCATCGATCCGGTGATTCAGGTCATACCCGCCCCGCCGGAGCCGGAGACCGGTCCCTGCATCCCGGGACAGACACCGCCAACGGCGTCATATGGCCTGGCCCGTCGTCCTCTGCGGCCGGCCCGTGAACACTGGTGGATTGCCAGCTACAGCGCCCTGAGAGCGGTCGGTCGGGACCATCCGGCGGCTCAGCGGCCCGATCCGGAATCGGCCCAGGAAGAGCGTCTGCGGGAGGCCGTCGACGATGCGGGGACGCAGCCTGCTGCGTTCCCATCGCCCGATGCATCCTCCACCGCGCAATCCGCATCCCTCGTGGTTGCGCCACCGGCGGATTTCCCCCGCGGCCCCGAACCCGGCACCTTTCTTCACGGTCTGCTGGAATGGATGGCCCGCGCCGGGTTCGAGACACTGGCCCGGGATCCGTCGCCCTTGCGGGAGCTGGTGGCCCGGCGCTGTCATCACCGTGGCTGGGACCACTGGATCGATCCACTTTACCAGTGGCTGCAGGCCCTGCTGCAGATGCCCCTGCACTGGGAGGGGGGCGGCACGCCCCTGGTCTTGGGGCGGCTCGCCACCTGTCAGGCGGAGATGGATTTCTGGTTCCAGGCCGGACACGTGGACACCCTGACCCTGGACCGGCTGGTGACCGCCCATACCCTGGACGGCCGGCCCCGGCCGGCCCTGCTGCCGGATACCCTCAACGGCATGATGATGGGTTTCATCGACCTGGTGTTCGAACACCAGGGGCGCTATTACGTGGCCGACTACAAGTCCAACTGGCTGGGGGATATGCCCGGTGCCTACCGGGCCGAAGCCCTGGTCACGGCGGTTGTCGCCCGCCGTTATGACCTCCAGTACAGCCTCTATTGCCTGGCCCTCCATCGACTGCTGCGGGCGAGATTGCCGGACTACGACTACGAACGACACATGGGCGGTGCCCTGATCTTCTTCCTGCGGGGGCTGGATCTTGATGGCGGCGGGATTCATTTCGAACGCCCCGGCGCCGGTTTCATGCACGCCCTGGACGGACTCTTTGCCCAGCGGGAGCAGATCTGATGCCCATCACGCCGGATACATGGCTGACCCGTTGGCCGTCGTTGCGGACATTGCTCGACCAATGGACCGAACGGGGGTGGCTGCGGCCCCTGGATCGGGCACTGGCCGCCTTCCTGCAGGAACAGGCCCCGGATACGCCACCGCTGGTGCTGCTGCTGGCGGCTCTGGCCAGCCACCAGCTGGGCCGGGGCCATGTCTGCCTGGATCTGCCGGTCCTCCTGGCGGATCCGGACCTGAGCCTGTCCCTGCCGCCGGAATCGGACGCCGGGCTGCTGCCGCCTCCGCGTCCTTCCTGGTGCCTGGCGGGGCTGGATCTGCCGACTCTGCATCAGGCCCTGGCGCAGGCCCCGGCGCTGGTGGGGGAGGGCCTGGGCACCACTCCGCTGGTGCTGTCCGGTCAGCGTCTTTACCTGCGGCGCTACTGGCAGTACGAGCAATGTATCGGCCGAGCCATCCGCGAGCGCTTGCACCAGGGGGCGGTCCTGCGGCAGGGGCTGTCCAGCAAGGCCATGCGTCACTGGCTGGACCGACTCTTCGGCCCGGTGCGCCCCGACGAGCCCGACTGGCAACGCATCGCCTGCGCCCTGGCTGTGGGCGGGTCCTTCGCGGTCATCACCGGTGGGCCGGGCACCGGCAAGACCACCACTGTGGTGCGCCTGCTGGCCCTGCTGCAGGCGCTGCATCTGTCGGCGGGGACGGACCGCCCCCCTCTGCGTATCCGCATGGCCGCCCCCACGGGCAAGGCGGCGGCGCGGCTCAACAGCTCTGTGGCCGGCAAGGTGGGGGAACTCTCCCTGCCGGACGACGATCTGGGCCACCGCATCCGCGTCGCCATCCCCACCCAGGTGACCACGGTCCACCGGTTGCTGGGCAGCCGACCCAACAGCCGGCATTTCCGCCATCATGCCCGCAATCCCCTGCCGGTGGATCTGGTGGTGGTGGATGAGGCCTCCATGATCGATCTGGAACTGATGGCCCAGTTGGTGCAGGCCCTGCCGCCGGAGGCGCGTCTGATCCTGCTGGGGGACAAGGATCAGCTGGCCTCGGTGGAGGCGGGGGCGGTATTGGGGGAACTCTGTGCCCGGGCAGACGGCGGCCATTACCGGCTGCAGACCCGGGACTGGTTGCACGGGGTCAGCGGGGAATCACTGCCGTCTTCAGGGCTGGACACCGGCGGGCAGCCTCTGGATCAGCACATCATCATGCTCAGACAGAGCCATCGCTTCGGTGCCGACAGCGGCATCGGGCGTCTGGCCCGGGCGGTGAACGCGGGGGATCCGGCCCAGGTCGCGGCGGTCTGGGAGGGCAGGGACCTACTGCCGGACCTGGCCCGGGTCCTGTTGCAGGGCAGCGGTGACAAGGCCCTGGAGCAGGTGCTGATCATGGGGGGAGGGCGCCTGTTCCAGGATGCTCCGGCAGGGCGGGAGGGGCGGCCCCACGGCCACGCCCATTATCTTTCGGTGATGCGCGCGTCCGATCCTGGAAACGGGGCCTGCCGTGAGGCGGTGGATGACTGGGCCAGACGCATCCTGAGCGCCCAGGGTGGTTTTCAGTGCCTGTGTGTGGTCCGCGGCGGGCCTTGGGGCGTGGAGCAGATGAATCAGCGTATCGCCCAGGCCCTGGGCAGGGCGGGTTTGCTGGCGCCGGAAGGGGTCTGGTATCCCGGACGGCCGGTGATCGTCACCGGCAATGATTACGATCTGGGGCTGATGAACGGGGATATGGGCATCACCCTGTCCATGCCCGACCCGGAGGCCCCGGGTGGGCGGGTGTTGCGGGTTGCCTTTCCGGCGGCGGACGGTAGCGCTCGGGTACGGTGGATCCTGCCCAGCCGCCTGAGCCGGGTGGAAACCGTGTTCGCCATGACGGTCCACAAATCCCAGGGCTCCGAATTCCGCCACACCGCCCTGGTTCTGCCGGACGCCCCCAGCCCGATCCTGACCCGGGAACTGATCTACACTGCCGTCACCCGGGCCAGCCGTTGGTTCAGCCTGCTGATGCCCAGGGCGGGGATTCTGGAAACGGGCGTGAAGCGTCGGGTGCTCAGAAGCAGTGGTCTGAGGGCCGCGCTGCTATCCACAAAACCTGTGGAAAACTCTGTGGAAAGGATGTCATGAACCCGTCAAAACCCCCGTCAGGGCATGGGTTCAAAACAGATTGGCCAGAAAATGATCAGCGTGGAAATTGAAACGACTCAAGCAGTTAGCATTTCCGTAGGTGTCGTTAATGTCAAGTCTTGACAAAGGGGAAGCCCCGGAAAAATCCCCGGGGCTTGTGAATAATCCCTTTAGCTGACGCCGTATTCCACCAGCAGGTCCTCATCCCTGACGATCATCTGGCAGGCCAGCCGCCACTGGGAGGGGATGTCATCCACGGACATTTTCTCGATGTCATCATTGCTGAGTTTGCCAAGCTGCTGCAGTACCGTCTGTTCCTTGGCGGTCAGCGGTCCTCCCTTGGGTGTCTTCTTGTCCAGATGCGTGACCTTGACCAGACAGGTCCCGCATTCGCCGTCCTGGCAGTCGAAGTTGATGGGCAGCTTGTTTTCTCGGGCAATTTTCAAAATGGTTTCCGTATGGCTTCCGGCGACCGCGTACACGGTCTTGTCCTTGTAATCCGGATGGGTAAAGGTGATGTTGGGCATGGATGAGATCTCCTCAGAAAAGTGGAACGGAATCCGGGGTCAGACCGGGCGCACGGTGGCGTCGCCGAGCACCTGGGTCTGGCAGGCCAACCGCTGATGCCGGCCGGCGTTGTTTTCCCGCAGTACTTTGTGCTCCACCACGGAGGGCTCGGTCAGATTGTTCCAGCCTTCCTCCACTTCCATCAGACAGGTGCCGCAGTCGCCTTCGCGGCAACCGTAGATGATCCCTGAGCCCACCTTTTCCGATATCTCGATCACCCGCACCCCGACCGGGGCATTCACGGTGAGATTGATATCCTTGAACGTCAGTTTGGCCTTGGCCACGGTGCATTCTCCTCAATTGTCGTCATGTCATGGCGAATCACTCGCAGCCGGGTTGAAGCAATATTCGTACCGTGGTTTGATTGTTGTATCTTGTTTATTATTTTCATTCATTTTCAATGTGTTATGTTTTTTTGGTGAGCCCGTGCAAGGCCCGGTGTATGTGAGCTTCAAGACAACCTGGGTGTTTGTCAGTGTTCTGAACCCGTCATTCCCGCGCAGGGGGGAATCCAGTTATTGCTGTCATTCCCGCGCAGGCGGGAATCCAGTCGCGGTTTATCCCCTGGGCTCCCGCTTTCGCGGGAGTGACGATGGGGGTGGGGAGTGGGGAGGAGGAGATGTAGTTGCACTGCACAAGACAGTCCATATACGCTTCGGCTCATGTTCCCTCCCCTGCACCGAAGATCTTCCACCATGTCGCTTGCCCGTGTCCTGGTATCCCTGTGTCTGTGTCTGTGTCTGTGTCTGTTCATGATGGCGGAGGCGACGGCCCAGTCGCTTCCGCCCCAGGTGCAGCGTCTGCTGGAGCAGTACCGGATTCCCGCCGAGGGCATCAGCGTCCTCGTGCAGCCGGTGGCAGGAAGCGCACCGCTGCTGGCGCACCGGGCGGAGGTGCCGCGCAATCCCGCCTCGGCGATCAAGCTGGTGACCACCTTTGCGGCCCTGGAGGTGCTGGGCCCGGCCCATACCTGGCAGACGGAAATCCATACCTTTGCCCCGGTAGTCAACGGCACCCTGCAAGGGGATCTCTACATCCGCGGCGGGGGGGATCCCTTCCTGGTGGCGGAGGAAGTCTGGAAGATGGCCGGCACCCTGCGGCGTACCGGTATCCAGCGTATCCAGGGCGATCTGGTCTTCGACCTGAGTCATTTCGACATCCCCCGGGAAGATCCCGGCGCCTTCGACGGCCAGCCCTTCCGGGCCTACAACCAGCCGCCCCATGCCCTGCTGATGAACTTCAATGCCATCAGCTTCCAGTTTCGTCCCGCCGAGGACGGGCTTTCCGTACAGGTGGCAGTGGATCCACCCCTGGCGGATCTGCGCCTAGACAATCGTCTGCATCTGGGTGGGCAGTCCTGCGGTAGTTTTCCCCAGGGAGTGGGCTTTCATGTGGCCCGGGAACAGCCGGTGCCCCGGGTGCTGCTGGAAGGGGAGTTTCCCAGGGGGTGTGAAGATGTGAGCCTGCTGCGCACCGCCCTGCCGCCGGAAGAATACGCCTATAGCCTTTTCACGGAACTGTGGGGACAGTGGGGGGGCGTACTGGACGGTGGCTGGCGGCTGGGCCGTATCCCTGATCCCACGGCTCGCCCCCGAGTGGTGCATCGGTCGCCTACGCTGGGGGATCTGATCCGTCCGGTGAATAAGCATAGCAACAACGTTATGACCCGCCACATGAAGCTGGCCCTGGGTGCGCAGATGTACGGCAGTCCCGCGACCTTGGAAAAGGGCTATGCCGCCATCCTCGCGGTCCTGCAGCGGGAGGGGATCGACACCCGCGGATTGATCCTGGACAACGCCGCCGGTCTCTCCCGCACCAACCGGATCACGGCCCATCAGCTGGCGGCAGTACTCATGGCCGGGCGCAAGAGCCCTTACATGCCGGAGTATGTCTCGTCTTTGGCGCTGTCGGGCATGGACGGCACCCTGCGGCGCCGGTTTGTGGGTCAGCCGGAGGCGGGGCGGATGCACCTGAAGACCGGTTATATCAACGGTGTGTCCTCCGTGGCGGGGTATGTGCGCACCGCCGGCGGTCGCGATCTGGTGGTGGTGGTGCTGATCAATCATCCCAATGCTCATCGCTGGGCCGGTCTTGAGATCCAGGATGCTCTGCTGCGCTGGGCGTATCGTCAAGGTTAGTGAAACGCTGAACAAGCCCCATTTCGTCACTCCCGCGAAGGCGGGAGTCCAGGATTTGCAGCCCGTGATCGCCCCTGGATTCCCGCTTGCGCGGGAATGACGTCGATGAGGGCATCACGCATCGTGACCCTGGCCCGGATTCCCCTTGCCCGTGAATGACGCATTCAGAGCATCCTTGGGATGGGCGCGTGCACGGGACGATATCTACGCCGTTGAAGCTGCGATACTATCCGGTTAACCGGCGGATACCGGTTCGCCCCATGCCTGGTTGTGTTTCTGGAGGAACTCCCAATGATCGGCGGCATTCAGAACTATTATGAACACCTGGTATATGACCGTATCCGGCATGTCTTGTTGGAGTCCGGTGACCCGCTGGATACCGTACATATGGATGACTTGGCCTGCGTGGCACTCAACCGCCTGCCGCCCCGCTACCTGAGATTTTCCGTGGATCTGACCACTCGCCTGACCGACGAGGACTGGGAACTGATCAACCGCCAGGTCAACGAGGCCGTAGACTATGCCTTTCGTACTACCCACCGGCGCCGGGAATTGCGCGAAACCTGACTATCCTTGATGAACGCCGCTTCCGTATTCAGACCGCTGTTTTCCCACCGCCCCTACTGGGCTGCCCGTTTCGGTGTCGCTCCTTTTCTACCCATGTCCCGGCATGAGATGGATCAGCTGGGCTGGGACAGCTGCGACGTGATCCTGGTCACCGGTGATGCCTATATCGATCATCCGAGCTTCGGGGTGGCCATCATCGGCCGCCTGCTGGAAGCCCAGGGTTTCCGGGTGGGGGTCATTGCCCAGCCCGACTGGCGTTCTCCTGAGCCTTTTCAGGCCCTGGGCCGGCCTAATCTGTTCTTCGGTGTGACCGCAGGCAACATGGACTCCATGGTGAACCGTTACACCGCAGACCGCCGCCTGCGCAGTAACGATGCCTACAGCCCCGACGACGCGGGCGGCCGGCGCCCGGACCGGGCGGTGATCGTCTACAGCCAGCGGGTGCGGGAGGCCTTTCGCGACGTGCCCGTGATCATCGGCGGGATCGAGGCCAGTCTGCGACGGGTGGCCCACTACGACTACTGGTCCGACAAGGTCCGCCGTTCCGTATTGCTGGACTCCCGGGCCGACCTGCTCATCTACGGCAACGGGGAGCGGGCCCTGGTCGAGGCGGCCCATCGCATCGCCAAGGGTGAGCATCCTCGGGACATGAAGGATCTGCGCGGCACGGCCTTTTTGCTGGATACCCCGCCCGGAGACTGGCATGTGCTGGACTCCACCCTGGTGGACCGGCCCGGGCCGGTCCAGCGGCATCGGGACCCCTACTGCGAGGAGATCCCGGAGCAGTGCGGCCCGGGTCAGGCCGTGGCCTGGGGCAAGGCCGCGGGCACCCAGGTGATTCGTGTCCAGCGGCGCGCCCTGGCGGCCCATCCCCGGGAACGGACCGTGATCCGTCTGCCGGACTGCGATACGGTGCAGGATGACCCGGTGCTCTATGCCCACGCCTCGCGCCTGATCCATCTGGAGACCAATCCGGGCAACGCCCGGGCCCTGGTGCAGGGGCATGGAGACAAGGACCTGTGGATCAATCCGCCGCCGGTTCCCTTGAGCACCATCGAACTGGACCAGCTGTTCGATCTGCCCTTTGCCCGCGCGCCCCATCCGGCCTACCGGGAGGCACGCATCCCAGCCTGGGAGATGATCCGGTTCTCGGTGAACATCATGCGCGGTTGCTTCGGCGGCTGCACCTTCTGTTCCATCACCGAGCATGAAGGGCGCATCATCCAGTCCCGTTCCGAGGACTCCATCGAGCGGGAGGTGGACGAGATTCGGGACAAGGTGGAGGGATTCACCGGGATCATCTCCGACCTGGGCGGACCGACGGCCAACATGTACCAGCTCGGGTGCAAGGACAAGGTCATCGAGGCTCGTTGCCGTCGTCTGTCCTGTGTCCATCCCCGCATCTGTCGCAATCTGGATACCGATCACGGGCCGCTGATCCGGTTGTATCGTCGCATCCGCAAGCGTCCCGGGGTGAAGAAGGTGCTGATTGCCTCGGGACTGCGTTATGACCTTGCCCTGGAGTCGAAGGAATACATCCGCGAACTGGTGACCCACCACGTGGGGGGATATCTGAAGATCGCCCCGGAACATACCCAGCCGGGTCCGTTGTCACGGATGATGAAGCCGAGCATCGAGGTCTATGAGCGGTTCCGCGAGCTGTTCGAGCGCTTCAGCCGCGAGGCGGGCAAGGAACAGTATCTGGTGCCGTATTTTATCGCCGCCCACCCGGGCACGACCGATGAGGACATGTTGCACCTGGCCCTGTGGCTCAAGCACAACGGCTTTCGTCTGGATCAGGTTCAGGCCTTTCTGCCCGGTCCCATGGCCTTGGCCACCGCCATGTATCACGCCGAGCGGGACCCGCTCAAGCCGGTGACCCGGGGCGGTGAACGGGTGTCGACCGCCAAGGGGCTGCGTCAGCGCCGGTTGCACAAGGCATTCCTGCGCTATCATGATCCGGAAAACTGGCCGCTGCTGCGTGAAGCCCTGCAGCGCATGGGCCGGGCGGACTTGATCGGCAACGGCAAGCGTCACCTGGTGCCCCGGTTCCAGCCGGCGGGTACCGGCGTTTCCGGGGAAGGGCGCCGCCGACCGGTGCAGGCCGCCGAGCGCCCTGCGTCGCGGCGCAATACCCCTCGCGGTCCGGCTGCTCCGGATCGCGGCGCGGTGGCCGGGCCACGTACCCGCAGGCGGCGCTGATTCCCCCTCATCCCCGGCCCTTCTCCCCTTAGGGGAAAAGGGCGTATCCGTGGCTTAACCCGGTTTTTGCGCTAACGCCCCGCCTTGGGTCCCAGCAGCAGCCAGAGGATGAAGCCGATGACCGGCAACAGCAGGAGCAGGACGATCCAGAGCACCTTGGCCCCGGTACCTGCACGACTCTGAATGGTACTTACGACCGCCCAGATGACTGCAATCAGCAGAATCAGGCCCAAAAGACCGGTGACTTCAAAGCCCATGAAACACCTCCCTTGCATGGATGGAATGGATACGCGACGTTCACCGCCACCATACCCCGGCCTTGCCCCTGTGGCCAGTGCCCGCAGCCATTGGCATCATGGCGCAGAGCCGGTATCCTCGCCCGGGACCGGACTTTGGTAAATGACGCAACGGAGCCCCGCCCATGCCTTATGTCAATATCAAGATCACCCGTGAAGGCGCCACCCCCGAACAGAAGGCCGAACTGATCCGGGGTGCCACCCAGTTGCTGGTGGATGTCCTGGGTAAGAATCCCAAGACCACAGTGGTGGTCATCGATGAGGTGGAGACGGACAACTGGGGTGTCGGTGGCGAGACCGTGACCGTACTCCGTCAGCAGGGCTGAGCGGGCCATGCAGTACTCGTTCAAACGGCCCGGCAGGACACCGGGGCCCGGGCGCCGGAAGAAGACCGACATGGGCCTGGTGATGGTGGGGCTGCTGCTGATCGGTGTAGGCCTGTTCAGCCTGCTGGGGGGCGAGATCTGGATCAGCCGTCTCACCGTAGGGGAGGGGCAGGGCATCGGCGGGACCGCCGCCCTGGTGGTGGGCGGCATCTTCATCGGCCTGGGGGCCTTCTTCCTCAAAGAGTCCCGCAAGTAGCGTGACCCGGTGCGCGACCTGCCTTCAGGCGTGGCCGTTCAGCAGCCGGTACAGGGCCTCGTACTCGGCAGTCAGCTTGTGGGTGGGCGCCAGGTGGATCATGGGGCGGGCATGCTGATGGGATTCCCGGATCTTCACCGAAGCCGACAGGTAGGTGGCCAGTACCGGCAGGTTCTCGCTGATCAGTTCGTCCACCAGCGCCCGCGGCAGGTTGGCACCGGACTGGAAGTGATTGACGATGATGCCCTCCACCTGTAGCCGGTCGTTGTGGTCTTCCTGGATCTCCCGGACGTTTTCCAGCAACTCGTACAGGGCGCGGCGGGAGAAGTCGT
>NZ_JAJNQM010000140.1:0-3110 GCF_022227785.1 Ectothiorhodospira lacustris
CTCCTACCCCGTCACTCCCGCGAAAGCGGGAGTCCAGGACGGACACTCCAACCGCGACTGGATTCCCGCGTTCGCGGGAATGACGGCGGGGAGGGCACCTTGGTTGTGAAGCGCCCGAGGGAGCGGGCCGAGAACAGCCCTCAATGAGACGGATCCGGATGCAGGGCCTTCACTTCGTCCAGGGGCAGGCCCGTGACCTGGGCGATCTGCTCATCAGGGAGCACGCCCAACTTGAGCAGATTGATGGCCGTGTCGCGGGCCGCTTCCTGTCGACCCTCTTGCCGTCCTTCCTGCCGCCCTTCCTGTCGACCTTCTTGCAGCCCTTTCTGGAACCCTTCTTGCCGTCCCAGCCGTTCAGCCGTATTGATGTAAGGCATCTGATTTTCCTCCTCGATGGCGTAGACCGTCTCTAGAAACTCCCGTTCCAGTCCCTTGGGCAACTGGATCATCCAGTCGATGATGTGGAACAGCCTGAGAATCTGCTCGCGACTGTAGCCTCGCTGGTACAGTAGCCGGATCAAGGCCACCTTGGCATCCCTGCGGGTGCCACCCTGTCGCAACCGCTTGGCCCTGATCTGTGCCATCACCACCAGGGCAAAGACATTCTCGCTCGCCTCCAGCTCCGGCCATCGTTCCTCCCAGTCGATCAGCTTGGCGGTGGGGAAGGTGAAACTCAGCTCGCAACCCCAGCGGGCATACCGATAGCACATCGGCCGAAAGCTTGAGCGGGTATCCGCCAGCACCGCCAGGCTCACCACATCGATGCCGTAGCGGTCCCGCAGACGATACTGATAAGTGTACATCCGCTCGGCAAAGGGGTCTTCCGGCTCACCCTGAACCTCAACATGGATCAGCACCCAGGTCTCCGCCCCGTCACGGGCCTGGACCTTGATCAACTTGTCCGCATGGCGCCGGCCACTCTCGGCATCCGCCGTGATCTGCTGCAGCTCCTTGTCCATGGGGGTATATCCCCGCGACCAGTCCACCTCATCGTGGATCGCCGGGAACAGCAACTGCGTGAATTCCTGGAAGTAGTATTCCAGAGCCTCCTTCCACGGGCTGTCATGATCCGTGGGCCGGGCGGTGTCTTGATCGGTCATGGCCCCACTCCTGTTGGAAGCGAATAGCCTATAACACCGCCCGCCGCTCAAACACCCGCCGGGCCGCGCCCATCCCGCGCAGGAATTTCGCCTGGCGGCAGGCCGCATGTTCCACCAGCTTCGTCGGCTTGCCCACGGCGTGGCCGAATGCCTGCAACAGGCACGTGCCGTGGGCAATGAAGGCCTCCGCGTCCATGCCCAGACGATCCAGCAACTTCGGTGTCTGCGCCGGCATGAATCCCCGCTTGGCGGGATGCACGCACCGAGCCAGCATCTCCACCAGTTCCAGATAGTCCGCCCAGGCAAACGGCACCGCCCAAGGCTCCCGGCCGGTGGCATCAAAGGGCATCAGGGG
The DNA here is from genome assembly GCF_022227785.1 of Ectothiorhodospira lacustris. Classification (NCBI taxonomy): domain Bacteria; kingdom Pseudomonadati; phylum Pseudomonadota; class Gammaproteobacteria; order Chromatiales; family Ectothiorhodospiraceae; genus Ectothiorhodospira; species Ectothiorhodospira lacustris. The sequence goes on from NZ_JAJNQM010000140.1 coordinate 1,456, forward strand.
GGCGACGGCAAGGGGCGCCAACCTGTGCTCGCAACGCAGTGCATCGCGCCAGTAAGGGATATTGGCCTCGGACTTCCCGAACACCGCCGCCTCGTCCCCCTGGACCGAGTGCTTGGCCAATGCCGCCCGCATCCGTGCCTCGGCCTTGTCCGGGCACAGGCGGGCCTCAAGACTGGTGTGCTCGCTGGTTTCCGGCGTGTCGGCAATCCCCGCCCGGATGGGGTTGAGATCCACATAAGCCATGGCACTGAGAATGGCCTGTTCGTCCAGCAGGGCCTGGCTTTTGAAACGACCTTCCCAGAACCGCCCCCGTACTCCGTCCTCGGCATTGGCCTTGCGGGCGATGGTCTCGTTGAGCACCCGCATGAACCAGGACAGATCCGCCAGACGCGCGCGGTAGGTGCGCGCCCATTCCCGCGCCTGGGCCAGTTCGGCATCGTGGAGGGTGTCCCGGGCCTGTGGGTCCAGATACCGCTGCACCACCGGCGGCCCGGAGAACACGCTGGTCCAGCGGCGCAATACCGCCTCATCCGACCAGCCCTGAGCGCGGCCCTGATCGATCCGCAGCACGATGTGATAGTGGTTGCTCATGACCGCATAGGCCGCCACGTCGATGGCGAAGACGGCGGCCAGTTGCCGAATTCTGGCCTCGATCCAGCCGCGCCGGTGTTCGAAGTTCTGGCCGGTGTGTCGGTCCTGTCCACAGAGGAAAGCGCGGCGGACACAGCGCGACACCACGTGATACCAGGGCGTGTCGGTGACGGATACCAGTTCTGAGCGGGGTCGGGTCATGGGGTGAGGGTCTCAGGGTGGGTGGGGGAGGTCGGCGGAAAGTGGGTGTCCTTTAAATTCGGGGCAAAAAGTGGGTGTCTTCAAAGTCCTTAAATCACCGCTTCCAATCCTTTGCGCTCGATCAGGTTCAACAGTTTGAGCGACGGCCCACTCGGCTTCTTGTCTCCAACTTCCCACTTCTGAACCGTGGAAAGGCTGGTGTTCAGCACAGCGGCAAAAACTGCCTGGCTGACGTGCGCCTGTTCACGCAGCGCCTTGATCTGCTGCGGCGATATTTCGTGCACATCGAGATTGCACAGCGCCTCGAACTCGCCCATGCGACGCTTGCTGATCAGACCTGCGCCATGAAGTCCACGTGCTGTCTCGTGCATCTCGTCCAGAATTCGGCTGTTACGCTTTGTCGTCGCCATCACATATCTCCACAATTTCACCGGCAGCCAGCGCAATAGCCAGTTGCCGATCATCAAAACCAAGCAGCTCCCTTGCCACCTCCTGGAGTATCCGCAGTTCGTCCTTGTCGATGTTGGATCGCTCGTTCTTGCTGAAGCCATAGAGGAAGAACCAGCGCCCCGCCATTTTCGTAGCCACGATGGTTCTGGCACCGCCACGCTTGCCCTGACCAGGCAGCGCGACGCGCTTCTTCACAACATCGCCACCCAGGTCAGCATCGACGAGCCCTTGGTGCATCTCCTCGACTGCGGCACACAGGGCTGCATCGGTTAGCCCGGCCTTTTTCATCGAGCGTGTGAAGGTGCGGGTTTTGAAGACTCGTCTCATTGCAAAACCATGCCACCAGGTGAAACAAATTTCCAGTAGAGCGAGATTTCTACAGAAACTGCGAGGGAGACAGGCCGGGACTCAAA
>NZ_JAJNQM010000141.1:0-3074 GCF_022227785.1 Ectothiorhodospira lacustris
GTGGTATGCATGTAGCGGATGAACCAGCCCCACTCCACGTCGCGCATGATGTACTCGACGGAGGAAAACGCCAACTGGGCGTCCGGCTTGTAGAACATGGTCAGGAAGATACCGGAGACGAACTGGATCACCAGGACCAGGACGGCCAGGGACCCGAAGTAGTACCAGAAATTGAAATTCTTCGGCGCATAGTACTCGGCCAGATGCTCATTCCAGGTCTTGGTGAGCGGGTATCTGGCGTCGATCCAGTCTACTAGAGCTCTCATGCGGCAACTCCTTCGTCATCCTCGCCGATCATGACGAGGGTCTCCGACAGGTACTTGTGGGGCGGAACCGCCAGGTTGATCGGGGCAGGCACGTTGCGCCACACCCGGCCGGCCAGATCAAAGCGTGAACCGTGGCACACGCAGAAGTAACCGCCACGCCATTCGCTGCCCAGATCCGGGGGAGCCAGTTCGGGGCGGTAGCTGGGAGAACAGCCGAGATGGGTACAGATACCGATCAAAATGGAATATTCCGGCTTGATGGACCGGGTTTCATTCCGACAGTAGACCGGCTGCTGGGACTCCACGGTGGAATCCGGGTCCGCCAGACGGGGACGGTTTTCGGGGAGCAGATCAAGCATCTGCGGGGTTCTGTGGGTAATCCAGATGGGCTTGCCGCGCCATTCCACGCGAATGAGCTGCCCCGGCTCCACCTGGGAAACATCCACTTCAACCGGTGCACCCGCCGCCTGGGCACGGGCACTGGGCGCCCAGGATGCCAGGTAGGGATAGGCCACCGCGACGACACCTGCACCGCCGACCACGCTGGTGGCCGCGACCAGGAATCGCCGTCGACTCTGGTTCACGCCTTCGTTAGCCATCAAAAAGATCTCCAATTGAGTTCCAAAAAAACCGCTGGTCGTTGGGCACCCGGCATCGGCCGAGCGCTGAAGAACCGCTCGCCGAACAAAAGACCCCTTGACCCGTCGGGGCACTCAAAACGCAGTAGGATTCCCGAAGACGCCCGCAACGTCAAGAGGAAACGCCCCAACATCCAACAAATATTTGATTCAAATAGGATTTTCTATGTCTATAAATTCATGAGAAAGTGCTAATGTTGCAGCAAGATGCCGACCCAACGCCTTCGGCCCGCAGCGCTCGGTGGCATGATGCCCTGCGGCAAAGTAGTGGATACCCGCCTCCCGGGCCACATGAACGGTCTGTTCCGACACCTCACCGCTGATGTAGGCATCCAGCCCCAGGTCCGCCGCCTTTTCGACCATGCCCTGGGCGCCCCCGGTACACCACCCCAGCCGACGAATCACCTCAGGCCCGCCGGGAATCCACAGTGCCTCGCGCCCCAGACGCCTGGACAGACGCTCCCTGAGCGCTTCCGCGGATACAGGGACATCCGGCACACCGATGAGCCCCACACCGTCGGGACGCAGGGTCCCCTGCACCTGAAAATCCAGCAAACCCGCCAACTGGGCGTTATTCCCCAATTCGGGATGGGCATCCAGGGGCAGATGATAGGCCAGCAGGCTGATATCATGCTCAAGCAGCAACCGCAGGCGCTCCCGCTTCATGCCGACGATCCGGGCATCCTCGCCCTTCCAGAAGTAGCCGTGGTGAACCAGCAGGGCGTCCGCCCCCCGCTCAATGGCGGCCTCGATCAAGGCACGACTGGCGGTCACACCGGTCACAAGGCGAGAAACGTGAGGCCTGCCCTGCACCTGCAGTCCATTGGGACTATAGTCGGCGAATGCGCCCACATTGAGCAGCGTGTCGATATGGCTGACCAGGTCCCGCAGGGCGACCATAAGCTTATCCCCATATTGCAATGTTCGCGGGCCATGACCCTACACCATTATGGTATGGTACCGCCATGACCCCGATCAGTCGTTTCCTGCTTCAAGTAGTGGGCGTCGGCCTTGCCGTGGCCGCCCTCATGCTGCTGTTTTTTCCCGACTTGCTGCGGGAACCCCGTCCCGTGGTGGAGGTGCGGCAAAGCGAACGCAGCGCCCTGCTCGGCCCCATGGTGGGCCCGGTGTCCTACGCCGATGCCGTGAGCCAGGCCGCCCCGGCCGTGGTCAATATCCACACCCGCAAGACGGTGGTGCAGCGCAGCCATCCCTTCATGGATGACCCTCTGTTCCGGCAGTTCTTCGGCGACCGCTTCGACAATCCCAGGCAACGCACCCAGACCAGCCTGGGCTCCGGCGTCATCATCAGCCCCCAGGGCTTCATTCTCACCAACAACCACGTGATCGAGGGCGCCGACGAGATCGAAGCCCTGCTGGCGGACGGTCGCAGCGTGGCGGCCACCGTGGTCGGCACCGATCCCGAGACCGACTTGGCCATCCTCAGGGTCGATGCCGCCGGTCGCACCCTACCCAGTATCGTGGTCGGCGCCTCCGCCGACCTGCGGGTGGGCGACGTGGTCCTGGCCATCGGCAACCCCTTCGGCGTGGGCCAGACCGTGACCCTGGGCATCGTCAGCGCCACCGGACGCAGTCGCCTGGGCATCAACACCTACGAAGACTTCATCCAGACCGATGCCGCCATCAATCCGGGCAACTCCGGCGGCGCCTTGGTCAACGCCCATGGTGAACTGGTGGGCATCAACACCGCCATCTTCACCCGTTCCGGCGGCTCCCAGGGCATCGGTTTTGCCATCCCGGTGGACCTGGCCCGGGACGTCATGACCCAGATCATCGAAAGGGGCACCGTGGTGCGGGGCTGGCTGGGCATTGAGGTCCAGGAGATCACACCGCAACTGGCTCAGTCCTTCGGCCTGGCGGACGCCCGCGGCATCCTCATCGCCGGGGTACTCTCCGGCGGCCCGGCGGCCCGGGCCGGGATCCGCCCCGGTGATGTCATCACGCACCTGGACGGGGACCGCGTGAATGACGCTCAGGATGCCCTGAACTTCATCGCCCGCCGCAAGCCCGGCGAGACCCTGGCCATCCAGGGGTTGCGGGAAGGCCGGCCGGTGCAGATTCAGGCCGAGGTCAGTCAGCGGCCGGCTGCGCGCCGGGCATCCTGACCCGCAGACCGCTCACTGCGCCGCCACTTGGGGTGGGGGACACC
>NZ_JAJNQM010000142.1:0-3017 GCF_022227785.1 Ectothiorhodospira lacustris
CATTCGCACCTTTTGATAGGCACAGCGCGCCTGAAAGCCCTGCTAGTCTTTATTTTCTCCAAACGCTGACGAAACTCAGGACCAACCATCAACAGGGTTTCGGCCTGGCCATAGTTTTGCAGACTGGAAAGCTGACGCTCGGAGTCTGCGGGTGTTTCCCCCGGTGGCACATCGGCTTTCACTTCGATCAAGTAGGTTTTTCCCTTATGCTGTATCAGCACATCCGCTTCACGCCCACGGGAAACGGCTTCTTTTTTATCGCCTGCCTGCAAGCCAAAAGTCATGGCGTTTTCGGGGATGCCGGCTTAGGTATGTAGCCAATGACCGGTGAGTTGTTCCAGCCAGTCGCCACTGATCCAGTTTTTAAAAGCTCGTCCATCATTTTTAGGTTTGTTGCCGGGAAGGGTTATTTTATCTTCGCAGACAGAAAACACCTTCGGTGCAAAATTTTCCAGGCACTGTAACCATGTTTCTGCTTGCGAGGCATCCATATTGTGGAAAAAATCTTTCAAGGGCAAGGTCAGGCTGGATTTTTACCAGTGAGGAAATTTTTTTATCCCGCTCGTCAGACCAGATGCGAGTCAAGGCATTGAACAGATCAAGCAGACCTTCATCCTGTCTGTCCAACCCCATAAAGATATCTTCCGCCAACTGCGTGCTATAAGGGTGTTTTCGAAAGGGGTTAGGCGACTTCTCCTCAAACGACTTGTTGTAAATACACGCCACCTGTTGGGGCGTAACCGGGGGCAGGGGTTTTTCACCCAGGCTGGTAAAAACTTCAGCGCCGGGAGCTTGCTTCAGGTTGATTTGATAGCTGCTCAGATAGTTTTTACCCGCGGGCTTGTAGTCAATCCCGGCCCAGGCATAACCACTGCTCAGGGCCAAAGAGGTGGCTTTGGTACCGCCGGTTAGATTCAGCCAGCAGGGGCGATTCTTGCGGTGTTTGTCCAGGAAGGGTTGAAGCACCTGTGCCATCCATTGCTGGGCAATGATGGCATCATCCCCGGTAAGTTGGGGGACATCCGGCGCGGCGATTAAATCCGAATCCGTGCGATAAATGCAAATACCGGGCAGCTCCTGTTCAAGCAAGGTCTTCAGGTTTTCAGCGCCCTCCCGGGCAGGCTTGAAGTCACTGACCACCAGTACCAGATCACTCGACGGCGGGCAATGCAGGCCTCAAGCTGTGGCAGGTTGAAATTGGACAGCACACACATAGAGCATTGGCTTGAGGTCTGAAGAATACGCTGCCGGTGTTGCGGTCTTGAGCGAGTTCATTCTTCTATCCTATTGACGATTGAATGGAAGAGCCTCCGATTGTAGAGGCTCTGGCCGACTGGTGCAGGCAGGTAAAATTGTAAGTGAATTTAGTCCATCATAAAGGTTATTTGTTTGTGTGGCTCGGGCAGTGTAATGCCATAGGCGTTACCCTTGCCGCGCTTGCTCTTGTTACCCGTGGATTCCCCGGCGGTGTCGTCTCCGGCCTCAACCGCCAGAATTGGCTCAAATACCAGGTGGCTGGCAAGGTTTTTGGGAAGTTGCTCTTCCAGGTTGGACTTGATGGTCCTACAGTAATCGCTGAAATTGCCAGGCTTGAAGCCTCCTTTAATCGCTTCAAGACCTCGGTTTACAGATAGCTCTTTTTGATCTAAATAGAATCCATTCAATAGATTATCTATCATTTCTGTCCCAGTGCCGCCTTCGACCTTAAGGTCGTGAAGCTCTGTGAATTTAAGCACCAGTTGGGTGGTTAAATCCATATCGTAGGCTTTAGATGTCGGGCGTGTGTACTGCCCACGGTCTTCTGGGTTGGGTTGCGCTGCATCCTGCAGTAGCAGCAAGTAAAAACACCAGTGAAGCAGGCCGCTGATTTTCACTTCAGCCATCGGTTTTTCCTGATAGATGGAAAAAATTTCGATGCACTGTGATTTTTGATGTACCCGCAGCTTCAAGGCCTCTGGCTGATCGCCCAAGTTGATCAAATCCACCAAATGGCGGAAGTTGATTTCATTTTGAACTTCCTTGATCAATGCTGGTACCAGGCTGCGCTGACGAATAAATGAAATATCTGCCAGGGTCACTTCTGCCTTCTTGGCATTCAGCTCATGGCCGGAGACATTCTTCACAAAATGATCGTTACGGGTAGGGTAGTAGAAGTCCTTGCAGGCTTCATAGCCATCAGTGACCAAAACATGCGAGAGCTGATCAAAATGACGCCCAAAGAGGCTCATGGCGTAGCCTAGGTAAAAGGTCATGGTTTTACGTCCACCGGCCAGGGAAGCATGAATACGGGTGCGCGGATTATTGGTCTCATCACGCACAGTTTGCATAATAAAGTTGGCCAGGGCCTCATGGTCATCCAGGCTGCGAGCATCTTCAACTGCATGACCATTGGCTCCGGGTACCACCAGCACATCGGCCTCGCTGAAGGCAATTTGAGGTTTGCCCAGTTCTGCACAGAGGGCATTCAAATGTCCTTCATCCAACAATCTCCTGCAGGCCTGTTTTTTCCCCACCGAAGTGGTGATGATTTTGATGGCGCTTGGCCACTGCTGACCTTCGCGGTCAATGGCATAGAGGGTTTCAGTGACTACTGCAGGGGACATGCCGGTAATCGCAAGCAGTAGGGTTTGGTCCGTGTGCATGACGTGCTCCTTGGTTGAAGTGAGTGCTGCCAGTAAACCATAAAAAAACACCCAAGGGCGGGCTTGCAAGTTTGTCACCTGAATCCGTGGCCAACCACGTCTGCTGCAGGCCGTGGGCGAAGTTCATGACCTGACGGGCGGGGTGAACCAGTGCACCGGAAGGTTGATCAACACCTGGAACACCGTGCGGATGCGACGGTGCCTAGCCGGATGGCGCTCGCCCGGTGCTAGTGGTGGCGGCAGATGGACGGTTCGGCAACCAAGATCTGATGTAGCTTCTGAGGATCGCTCTAGGCAAGCGAATCCATTTGCTCTCGCGCTCGCGCGGTCAACGCCGTCATGTACGATCTGCCCAGGGCTTAACCAGATAAGGCC
>NZ_JAJNQM010000143.1:0-2855 GCF_022227785.1 Ectothiorhodospira lacustris
ACCAGCCGCTCCGCCCGCTCCCCCTGCGCATGCCGACCACCCCGATACAGGTGCAGATAATCAAGCTGTGACAAATTACCCTGCAGCAGCAGCGCCATCAGGCGCACCAGTCCCTCCCTGGGAGGCTCCCCCCCCGGGCCATCGCCGCCAAGGTCACGCACCGCATGATGAATGCTCTGGTACAAGCGCAGGGAAGCCATCCGGGGCTCCAGAGACAGGGTCTGACGATAGAGGGTCAGGCTGTCGACGAAGACATCGGCGCGCATCCGGCCATGTGCATCAGGAACGTGGACCCGGATCCCGTCCGTATCCGTATCCACACCAATCAGCAAGGTGTCCAGCGGCGGCGGCCTGGACAGGCCGTTACCGCTGGATTCCCTGAAGGACCGGAGTCGATCCAGTAGCAGGGATGCCCGGCTTTCGGCGGTGCCGCCAGCCTCGCAACAGAAGGGATCCGAGGGCTGTAAAGACCTGAAGTGATAGACACAGACCTTGAGATAGCGGGAAGGCACATTGGCTGGCACAGGGACGCCCTCCAGATGCCGGAGCAGCTCGCAATAGCGCCAATGCTCCACCTGGCTTTCCACATCGAAGAACCCTCCCACTCGGGCACAAGGCCGGACCTGCAGGCCCGGCAGGCGCAGGATCAGACGCTTGAGGCCCATCAGGCGACCGTCGGGACAGGCGCTCGCCACCATGGCATGCACATCGCAATCCAGCAAATCCCCCAGCACCGCTTCCACATCCATGATGGGGGCCGGACAGTCGCGCCAAGCCCCCTCCACCATCTGTGACAGGATCCGAAAGATGCCGTGGGCATAGAGCAGACGCACATCCAGCCCCCCGACCCAGGACCGCTCGACCACTTCATCGGGCCATGCAAAGCCCAGCCGGTCCTGGGCCATGGCCTGAATCCGACGCGCATGATCAGGCCCCATGGCCTGGTACTGCATCTCCCTGAGTGCTGGAATCAGGGCTTCCAGCTTGCCTTCAAACACCCTCTCAAAGGCATGCAGCCTGCCATGGGTGGCCGATTCGGCCAGAGGGTGATGGACGCTACCGGGTACATCGCCGATTTCCGGATCCGGTTCCATGGTCATATCCCGCTCACTCACGTCTGATCAGCCTCTTGTTCCTTTGTTCGTACATCTGAAAATTCGACTGGAATAATCGATTTTTATTCCTGTCCGCATTAGGCAATACTCGTAGGATGTGGCTGTGGCCAGACACAGAGCCATTTCCTCTGTCTGGCCGAGGACAATCCTGCCCCATGGAGACAACGGCACATGAATTTTACCTTTCGACAACTCAAGGCATTCGAGGCGGTCGCCCGGCATCTGAGCTACACCCGGGCCTCGGAAGAACTGCATCTTACGCAACCTGCCGTTTCCATGCAGATCAAACAGCTGGAAGAGCATGTTGGCCTGCCGTTGTTTGAGCAAATCGGCAAACGGATCTATCTTACCGATGCTGGCAAGGAGCTTTATCACTACAGCTGCGCCATTGCCAATCAGCTGGCGGAAGTGGAGATGGTGCTCAACGAAATGAAAGGCCTGCGGCGCGGACATCTGAACATCGCCGTTGCCGGCACGGCCAACTACTTTGTCCCCCGTCTGATTGCCGCGTTCCATCAGCGCCACCAGGGCGTCTCGGTGACCCTGGAGGTCAACAACCGAGAGTCCCTGCTCAAACTGCTCGACATGAACGCCATGGACCTGGCCATTATGGGACAACCTCCCTCGGGGGAGCCGGCCGCCCACCCGTTCCTGGAAAACCCACTGGTGATCATTGCGCCGCCGGATCATCCGCTGGCCCGGGAGAGGGATATCCCGGTCGCGCGTCTGGCCAGTGAGCATTTCGTGGTCCGAGAGGAAGGTTCTGGAACCCGAGGTGCCGCGGAGCGTTTTTTTGAAGCCCGCGGCATCACCCTGCAAGCGACTCAGCAGATGCACAGCAGCGAAGCCATCAAGCAGGCGGTGGAGGCCGGACTGGGGCTGGGTTTGCTGTCCCTGCATACGCTGGAGATGGAGCTGATCCTGAAACGTCTGGTGGTACTGGACGTGGAGGGGTTCCCCATCCAACGTCAGTGGTATGTGGTCCACCCCCGGGGCAAGCGTTTTTCCGGCGTGGCCGAGGCCTTCATGAAGTTCACCCTGGAGGAAGCCGGGCACCTGCTAAAGACGCCCGAGTGGCGCAATTAAAAAACCCCGCCGGGCGTGTTGACAGCCTCAAGGTGCCTCCCTATAATCACGCCTTCTTCGCACCTGGGCGGTTAGCTCAGCGGTAGAGCACTGCCTTCACACGGCAGGGGTCAGTGGTTCGATCCCACTACCGCCCACCAAATGTAGTAACAAAATCAGCGACTTACGGGAAACCGGGGTCGCTTTTTTTGTGCCTGGCCACAGGTAACATGGCTTGTGTCACCATAGGGCCCGAACCTCCGGATCAAGGGTGCCCAACATCCGAGGACATGACAGTGAGTGACGCCTGTAATGCCAGAACGTCAGGATTCCCGGGATGTCGTTCCAGTAATCCCGCGCTCATCGACAGTGCCCTTGGTATTTCGCCACGATCCCGGTAGATCGTCGCCAGTGCCCAGGCAATATCGAAGTCTGCCGGAAATTCATGGTGTGCCGACTCCAAGAGCTCCACGGCGTCTTCCTGCTCACCCATGGAATTCAGCGCGATGCCCAGGACATAGACAAAGCGCCGATCCTCAGGATTCAATCGCTTGGCATCCCGCAATGCCTCCAGTCCCTCCCCCTGCCGACCTGTGCGGACGAGTAACAGGCCGAGGACATGGTGCAGCGCGGCGTTTGACCCATCAATCGAGAGCCCCTCACGCAGCAACTTCT
>NZ_JAJNQM010000144.1:0-2789 GCF_022227785.1 Ectothiorhodospira lacustris
GGGTAGTAGCTGACGTGATGAGTCAGGCCCGGGAGTGACGGGGTGGGAGCTGACGTGATGAGGCAGGCTCGGGAGTGACGGGGTGGGTTTAAAACGATCGCATGACCAGTACCTGCACCTTGAACAGGATGGCGGTCACCAGCAGGCCGATGCCGCCGGTGAGAATGACGATCAACTCCAGTCCGAGCAGGTAGTAATCACCCATCAGCCAGGTACCGGCGCTGGCGAGACAGGTGGCAATGCCCAGCAGGGCGATGAGGGTGCCAGCGAAGTCCAGGATTTTTTCCATGTTCCGGTCCTGTTGTGTTGGGTTGAGTTGGTGAGGTGGCTCCAACTTCAGAGTCTAGCAAGCCGCCGGCATTTTGCGGTTCGACGGGACTTCCGCATCAAGCGGGCTTTGCTGCTCTCATGGGACCATCATGGAGTCTGATTTGCATTGACCCTGGTGGGTTGTTTTCAATGGTAGGCGTCTGTCCCTGTCGGCATTTCGATTGGCGGGGCGTCGGATATTCTTACATGTTGGTGCGCGGGATTGCTTTCTCCGGCCGGGCCGGCGGCATCTTTGCTGTGAGTGACCCTGATTAGGGGTGTTGTCATCCCGAATGTGGGCACCATCGGCTGTGGATTCTCACTTTTTATGTCGGCTTGATTTACAGGTCTGGGTTGATTTTGTGAGTGGCGTCACGTTACATTGCGCCCAATGTGCCTGTGGCGCTGGGATACGGACGAATTGGCTCTTTTCTTGCTGGGTATTTTGTGGGGCTTAAAGTAAAGGCCGTGTTCCGCTGAGTCCCGAGATGTTCTGGTAAGCTTGTGCAGTCATGGTTGTTCTGAATGTGAGTGGCCAGTGTGAGGGATGGATGCCCCTCCCGGTTGATGCCGGTCGAAGCGCTTGTTGCCTTGCTGCCATGAATTCCTACCTATTGCGAGGCTGGTTGTGATGGCTGACAAAGACAGACCCGATACCGATGAAGGGGTAACGGAGGTGGTGGCTTCCGAGCCTGTACACAAGGGTCGGAGGCGGTTTGCACTGGCCGCGAGTTCCGCGCCGGTGCTGTTTGCCATGGTGAACAGGCCGGTTCTGGCGGGAGCCTGCGAGGCTGACTCGCCCTCCGGCTTTGATTCCCTCAAGCTCAGTGGTCGTAAGGGAGATCGTCTGAACCTGCAATGTGGCAAGACTCCGGACCATTGGGAGAATGTTGCCGAGAGTAGCGGTGATTTTGAAGCGACTTTTGTTTCGGTATTCGGGTCCATCAATCACATCCAGCCTGTCGAACCGCTGGATCCGAACAATGATGTCCTTGGGTTGACTCTGCGCGATGTGATTTCCAGGCCCGCACCGAGTGAACCGAGTGAATTCATGGTTTTCTACGAGGACCGGGGAAATCTGGCCCGTGCCTTCGTGGCTGCCTACATGAATGCGGCGAGTTCCCTGTACCCTCTGGATCCCACTCAGGTGGTGACAATGTGGAATGCCATTGACGTCGGCAGTGGCTATCAGGTCAAGCCCGGCGTCGTTTGGCAGAAGGGTGATGTTCTGCTCTATCTTCACAGCACATTCGGGACCACGTCGTCCTATACCGATGGGGCACCTGATACATTCGGGGTCGTGGCGTCTTGAGTGCCTCTCTGGCCGGGTACGGTGACTCTGCCGCCTTCTGGCGGTTGCACCCCGCGGGCGTGATCGTTCGAACCCTGGATGATGGCGTGGCCGTCTTTCATCAGGGTTCGGGTGATGTCTTTGTGCTGTCCCGTTTTCACGGTGAGGTGCTGGAGCATCTGGCGGCTGGGCGCGGCGATTTCATGGCATTACTGCGGTCCTGCACCCCCGACACCGAAACTTCCGGATCCGAAGATCTCCGATGCAAAACCCAGGAAGCGTTGTATCAGGTCATGTCCACCCTGGAGGGGATGCAGTTGGTGGAGCGGACGGCATAAAGGCCTCCCTCCCGTTGGTTGAGGTGGGTGCCATCCCCGCCCGTGACTTCAGAGCGCTGGTGGCCGGTGCCGGTGCCATTATCCATTTCGGGCGCTTTTCCTTTCGCCTGAGTTCCCCCGTTGAACACCTGGCCGATGAAGTCCAGCGGATGTATCGGCATCACCCGGTGAGCCTGGAAGGGTTCGCCGACTTCCACGTGGAGGTGAGACCACCTCGCAATCTGCGGCGATGGTTCGGCAGGCAGCTTGAATTCCATGTGGATGGCAGTTCGTCTTTCTTCCCCTTGCCCCATGCGCAGGCCTTTCCGTTGCTGGAATGGGGGCTTAACTGGTGCGTGCATGACGCCGTGAAGGATTGCCTGATTCTGCATGCCGCCGTGGTGGAAAAGGGTGGCCAGGCTCTGTTGATTCCCGCGCCGCCGGGTTCCGGCAAGAGCACCCTGGTGGCAGGCTTGGTGCATCACGGTTGGCGGTTGCTGTCGGATGAACTGGCGCCACTGGCCCTGGATGCACTCAGCATCGAAGGGCTGGCGCGCCCGATCAGTCTGAAGAATGACTCCATCGACCTGATCAAGGGGCTGGCGGGGGAGGATGCGTTCAGTGGGACGGTGCGGGACACCGTGAAGGGTTCGGTGGCGCTCATGCGCCCGCCCCGTGAGAGCGTGCTGGCCGTGCGGCGTCCGGCCGCCCCGGTGGCGGTGATCTTTCCGAAGTTCACCCGTGGTGCCCGGCCCGTGCATCGTGGGGTGGGGCAGGCTGCCGCGTTTGCACTGCTGATGGAGAGCGCCTTCAATTTTTCAGCCCTGCGTCGGCAAGGTTTTGAAGCGTTGGCGGATCTTGTGGAGCGTTGC
>NZ_JAJNQM010000145.1:0-2724 GCF_022227785.1 Ectothiorhodospira lacustris
CTGGCGATTCATGTTCGGTAACTCAAAGGTGTCCAGGTCGGCAATATGGAACGCCGCTATTCCCAGGCGTGCAAAGGTCAGTAAGTGTGTTCCCCCTACGCCGCCCATGCCGGCAATCGCAACTTTCTTGGTTCTAAGCAGGGCCTGCTCGGTATCGGTTAGCCAGCCCAGGTTGCGTGCAAAAGCCTGCGAGTAATCGAACGTTGTCATAGGGGTCTCAAAATATCCATAAGAAAAAGGTATTTGGCTGCAGCTTATAAAAATTTTCACTCATTATCGCTAAATTCGGCACAAATTATGGCGTCAATAAGGGAAATCTTTTTCTGGGTTTTCATGAGTCTAAACTGTAGTCCGTTTTTTGCTTTTATTTGTATTTTTAGGGTCCTGAGCCGATGGTTATTGCGTGAGGCAGTTGACTGATGGTTGTATCATCAGTTTTATTGAGAGTGTTGTCGCGCAACAATCGCTGATAAATACCGCATCTTGCACCAAAATGATCTAGAATCCAATAAGTTGTAAGCATTATTGCACCTTGGCTGCATTCGGACAGGGTCCGAAGGAAGGAGTTGTTTATGCTAATTGACTGTAAGAAAAGAAAAAACAGTAGGGTTCTTCGGGGAAATTGGTCGATTTTTGCCGCCGCACTGCTTGTAGCCTCCGTCGCGCTCGGTGGGTGTGGGAAAACCACATATACGGTAGAGGAACACTTGATAAGAGGCATGGCTTTCGCGGATGAAGGCGACCTTTCGTCTGCGTCCATCGAATATCGTAATGCCTTGCGGCAAGATCCTTCCAGTTCTGAAGGCCGATATCGACTGGGCTTGCTTTTATTACAGCTGGGCGATGCGGCAGGGGCAGAAGCTGAGCTTAGAAGAGCCAAGGAATTTGGTGTGGATTTGAATGATGTCCGAATGCCTTTGCTGCAATCCTTGTTAGGGCAAGGAAAGTTTGGCCGCATTATGGACGAGACGCGAAATATTGATGATGTTGCCAAGGATCAACTTGCTCAGATTAAGTCGATGCGTGGATTCGCACTTTTAGGAATAGGAAATCCAGGCGAGGCGGAAGTCATTTTCCGGGAGGTGCTTGATATTGATCCGACCTTATCTGATGCAAACCTGGGGATGGCCTATGTTTCATCTGGACTATATGGCGATTTAGATGCGGCGCACAAGTGGGTTTCAACTGCGATAGATAGTGATTCTAGATCTCAAAGGGCATGGAGCTATTTGGGCGATATTGAGCAGGCAATGGGGCGATTTGAATCTGCTGAGAGGGCTTTCTTAAACTCCATTCAATTGCAGAGTTATGTTTCATTGGATCGCGTTAAGTTGGCCTTGCTTAGGCTGCAGCTTGGTAAGATTGAAGAGGCTGAGGCGGATATTGAGTTTTTAAAAAAATCAGGCCTTTCTGACCATTATTATGTGACATATGCGGGGGGGCTTGTCTACTTTTCGCGGGGAGACTATGCCAGGGCTGCCGATGCCTTTGAGGCAAGCTACAGATCGGAGCCTAACTTTGCTGCAAATCGCCTTTACTTGGCAGCTTCCAGGCTTTTCTTAGGTAATACTGAGCGTGCAAGGCAGCATGCGAACTGGCTGCACGCCAATTTCCAATCTTCACAGGCCGCCGCTCGTCTTATAGGGGCGCTTCGCTTGGGGAGTAATGAATTTCTGGAGGCTCAAAATGTTCTTGAATTAGCTTGGCGGAACAATCCGGAGGATAGCACGACTCTAAGTATGTTGATTATGGCGTATCTGCTGGGTGGAGAGCTGGAAAAAGGTGCAGAGTATGCTAAAAAAATGACGATTCTCGAGCCGGATTCACGGATGGCTCAGGAATTATCGATGCTTGCGAACTTGATGATAGGAAAACCACTATCTGACATATCCAGCATAGGTGTCTTAAATGCGGAAATTTCTGACAGTGATTCTTATCAGCATGCCTTGTTGCGTGCGCTTTCAGCATTTAGGGATAACCGATTTATGGATGCCTTGGAAGCTGCAAATAGACTCCAGGGGCAGTATCCAGATCGTGCTGATCCATTTAACCTTGCAGCTGCTGTATACCTTGCGACCGGCCAGTGGGAGCGCGCAAGGCCAGAATTGTTGAAGGTTTTAAGTCTTAACCCTGATGATTCCATGACAGCCATTAATCTTGCAAGATTAGAGGTCCAGGCAGGGAATATACAAGAAGCGAATAGTATCCTGAGGAAACTGCTTGAGACTCATCCTGGTCAAGAGAATGCATGGCTGCTTTTGGCTGATGTTAAAAAGCGACTGGGTGATGCAGGTGGTGCTATCGAGGTTTTGCAGAATGCAGTAAATGCGAATCCACAGTCTATTGTCATTCTTAATCAACTGCTCGTGGATTATTTGCGTGAAGGAGAGTTGGCAAAAATACTTGAGATAAGTGGTGATCTGCGTGCTGATCAATGGGAGTCCATGCCTTCCATGCTCGAGGTCTTGGGGCGGGCGCATATGCTGCTGGGTAATCAGGCCCTGGCGTTGGATGCTTTTGAAAGATGGGCTGAGTTGCAGCCGGGTTCTGCAGAAGCCTATTTTCTTCAGGCCGATGCACTTTCCAGAGCTGGAAGGTCAGTCCAGGCAAAGCAGGCCTTGGGCCGAGCTATTGGTGCCAATCCTGACCATGTGATGGCGAGGATTGGTGAAATTCGATTGCTCGTTCAGTTGGGTGATGTTGATAGGGCTCGTGAAAAGGTTG
>NZ_JAJNQM010000146.1:0-2716 GCF_022227785.1 Ectothiorhodospira lacustris
CGGAAATGAGCGCCTGCTCCATGCTCTCTTCCTCAAAAGTGATGAGCGTGCCTTCCCCTTCCTGAAAAGAGGATAGAACACGCAGCGGTACATTGTATTTGCCGGCGAATTCGACGGCGCGTATCTGCAGAACCTTGGAACCCAGGCTGGCCATTTCCAGCATCTCCTCGAAGGTGATGCGATCCAGCCGGCGGGCCTTGGGTACGACGCGGGGATCAGTGGTGTACACCCCGTCTACATCGGTGAAGATCTGACATTCGTCGGCCTTGAGGGCAGCAGCCAGGGCCACGGCCGTGGTATCGGAACCGCCACGACCCAGCGTGGTGATGTTGCCCATCTCGTCCACGCCCTGGAACCCGGCTACCACCACCACCTTGCCATCCGCCAGATCACGGCGCACACGGGCACCATCGATCTCACGGATACGGGCCTTGTTGTGGGCGCTGTCGGTGAGAATCTGTACCTGAGCACCGGTGTAGGAACGAGCCGGGCAACCCTTAGCCTCCAGCGCCATAGCCAGCAGGGCAATGGTGACCTGTTCTCCGGTGGAGAGCAGCACATCCAGCTCACGGCCGTCGATGTTGGAACGAATGCTTCTGGCCAGACCCAGCAGCCGGTCGGTCTCACCGCTCATGGCGGAGACCACCACCACCACTTCATGCCCCTGTCTGCGCGCCGCAATGACCTTGTCGGCCACATTCTGGATGCGTTCAACACTGCCGACCGAGGTACCGCCGTATTTTTGGACGATTAAAGACATATCATTTTACTTAGGTATAGGCTTGTCATTAGACAATAACTGCCTTGCCATGTGGAAGAACCGTTCATCGAATGCCGGGTACCGCCCATGCAATCAAAGACGGGCTTGAACCCATTGCGTGACCGAGGCGAGGGCTTCATCCAGCCCTTCGGGTCGGGTACCCCCGGCCATGGCCATGTCCGGACGACCGCCACCGCGGCCACCCACCTGCTGAGCGACCTGATTTACCAGTTCGCCGGCCTTGATGGCACCGACATGACCCTTGGTCACACCGGCCACCAGACTGACCTTGTCGTCCTGCACGGTGGCCAGCACGATCACCGCCTCGCCCAGCTTGTTCTTGAGTTGGTCCACGGTGTCCCGCAGGGACTTGGGATCAGCGCCATCCAGACGCGCGGCCAGAACCTTCACACCGTTGATCTCCACCGCCTGATCGGACAGGCTGGAACCGGCCTGGGAAGCCAGTTTGGCCTTGAGCGCCTCCAATTCCTTTTCCAGGCCGCGGACCCGCTCCACCACCTGCTGTACCTTATCCACCAGATCAACGCGGCCGGCCCGCAGCAATTCCGCCGCACGGGAGAGTTGCTGCTCTGTTGCGCCGACATGGTGCAGGGCGTTTTCACCGGTCACCGCCTCGATCCGGCGGACGCCCGAAGCCACGCCCCCCTCGCCGATGATCTTGAATATCCCGATATCACCGGTGCGCTGCACATGGATGCCGCCGCACAGTTCGGTGGAGAAGCCCCCCAGGGAGAGCACCCGCACCTCGTCGCCATATTTTTCGCCGAACAGGGCCATGGCGCCGGCAGCCAGGGCTTCCTTGATGGGCATGACGCGGGCCTCGGCCACCACGTTGGCCCGAATGGCGCGGTTGACCATGGCTTCCAGGCACTCGATCTGATCCTGGGTGAGGGGCTCGAAATGGGAGAAGTCGAAACGCAGCCGGTCCGGCGCCACCAGGGAGCCTTTCTGCTGCACATGGTCCCCCAAAACCTCCCGCAGGGCGGCGTGGAGCAGGTGGGTGGCGGAGTGATTCAGCACCACCGCCTGACGCCGGTCCTCGTTGACCCGAGTACGGACCGGATCACCGCTCTTCAGACGACCCCGCAGCATCAGTCCGTGGTGAATGAAGACCCCGCCCTGCTTGACGGTGTCGGTGACCTGGAACTCGCCCTCGGGACCTTCGATCACGCCGGTATCGCCCACCTGGCCACCGGACTCGGCATAGAAGGGAGTGCTATCCAGCACCACACTGCCCTCTTCCGACTCATTGAGGGTTTCACAACCCTGACGATCAGGACCGGCGGCCAAACGCACTACCCGGGCATCGCCGGCCACGGCTTCGTAACCGACGAAATCCGAATCCGCCACACCCACGGCCATAGTGCCGGCATCAGCCATCTTGAAGCTGCTGGCGGCCCGGGCGCGGTCGCGCTGCTGTTCCATCTCGTGTTCAAAACCGGCCATGTCCAGCTCCAGTCCTTTTTCCCGGGCGATGTCACCGGTCAGGTCCACCGGAAAGCCGTAGGTGTCATAGAGCTTGAAGACAAGACCACCGGGAATGGTCTTGTCGGCAATGCGGCCGAGCCCTTCCTCCAGGTGCTTGAGGCCATGCTCCAGGGTTTCCTGGAAGCGCTGCTCCTCCAGCAGCAACACCTGCTCCACCTGGGCCTGGGCCTTGACCAACTCCGGGTAGGCATCCCCCATCTCCTGCACCAGCGTGTCGACCAGCTTGTGGAAGAAGGGTTCGTTCAGGCCAAGCTTGTGGCCGTGACGGGCGGCACGGCGAATGATCCGGCGCAACACATAGCCGCGGCCGTCGTTGGCGGGCATCACGCCGTCGGTGATCATGAAACTGCAGGAGCGGATGTGATCCGCAATGACCTTGAAGGACGGCGCATGGGTGTCGCTGGTACCCGCCAGGCGCCCGACCGCTGCCAGCAGGTGCCGGAATAG
>NZ_JAJNQM010000147.1:0-2697 GCF_022227785.1 Ectothiorhodospira lacustris
CTACGGCAGCGCCGCCGCCGGCTCCGGGGCGGCCCTGCTGCTGGCGGGAATGCTGGTGGTGTTCTGAGGGCGGCAAGCACTTTACGAACGCCACTTCCGAAAACGTCATGCCCGGAGACGCCCCCCAGACACGTCATCCCCGGAGACGCCCCCAACACGTCATTCCCGCGAAAGCGGGAATCCAGGCCACGGAGTGAAAACCCTGGACTCCCGCCTTCGCGGGAGTGACGAAATATTTGCGGGAGTGACGAAAACAGACACCCCAATTGAAGAAAATAGGTGCCCCGACTTGCGAGAAAGGCAAGCTTGCCGGGGCCAAGATAAGGACCAAACTGCTTAAACTTATGCGGACACCTTCCACATCGGAGTCTGCACACCATGGGCAACACCTATTTCATCAGCCGCCACCCCGGCGCCGTGACCTGGGCCGCCAGGCGGGGTATCCCCGTGGATCGCACCCTGGATCATCTGGAGATCGAACTCGTCCATCCCGGTGACACCGTCATCGGCACCCTGCCCATCAACCTGGTGGCCCGGGTCTGCGAACGGGGCGGCCGCTATCTTCACCTGAGCCTGTCGCTGCCCCCGGAACTGAGAGGACAGGAATTATCCGCCGAGACACTGGAACGGCTGGGGGCACGGCTGGAAGAATACGAAGCCGTCCGCAAACCCTGTCCGGAGGCAAGGAAATAGCCCCATGAGCCATGATGACCCATCCACCACGCAGCAATCCGGCCCAATGACGTCACAGACCATCAAACTGCCCTTGGCCCGTTACCGGCTGTTGTTCCAGGCACACACCCCGGTCACACTACCCCGATTTGCCGGCTCCACCTGGCGGGGCACCCTCGGTCATGCCCTCAAGAAGGCCGTCTGCGTCACCCGTCAACCCCATTGCAGATCCTGCATGCTGCTGCATGCCTGCGCCCACGCCTACATCTTCGAGACCCCGCCGCCGCCCAGCGCCGGAAAGATGCGAAAATACACCGCGGCCCCCCACCCCTTCGTACTCAGTCCACCCGACGGCCCGCATCAGTTGTCACCCGGGGACGAATATCCCCTGGATCTCACACTCATCGGCCAGGGCAATCGTCACCTGCCCTATGTCATCCATGCCCTGTCCCTGGGGGCCCGCAACGGGATCGGCAAGACCAGGGGCGCTCTTGAACTGATCCGGGTGGATCAGGCCGTCACGGTCGATGCCATGGATTTGCAAACCATCTTCATACCGGGACAACCCGTCCAGACCCTGCCGGCGCTCACGCCCTCCATCCCGGCAACGCCGAAACAACCGATCACACTGACGCTGCACACCCCCCTGCGACTCAAGCGCGATGGACACACCGTACAGCCGGATGAATTTCACTTTGCCGACCTGTTCTCCAATCTGCTTCGGCGCGTCTCCATGCTCAGTTACTTTCACACCGACACGCCCCTGGACACCGATTTCGCCCAACTCACCCAGGCCGCCCGGGCATGGCACCCATGGCAAGCAGATCATGCCCGGCTGCAGTGGCAGAGCTGGCAGCGCTACTCATCGCGCCAGAAAGCCCACGTCAACATGGACGGACTCACCGGACAACTGACCCTCCCCCACGAAGGCATCGAACCCTTCTGGCCGTATCTCTGGCTGGGGCAGTTCATTCATGCCGGCGCGGGCACGGTGATGGGACAGGGGCGATACCAAATGGCAAGCTTGAGATAAAAACCGGATCAGGCCCATCAAGAAAGACCGTGGCATGGGGGAAACACCCAACAAGCCCCCCACCGTCACTCCTGCGAAGGCGGGAGTCCATAATCTCCGGCCTATGACTGGATTCCCGCTTGGGCGGGAACCACTGATTCAGAACTTCCCATGCTCAACCATTGGGGTTGAGCAATTTTCTGACACAGAGTTCCAAGGACGAATACTCTTCAACTGATCCTTAAGGACATCTTCTGCAACCTCGGTGTCATAGGCCACCTGCGCCCGCAGCCAATAGCCATTCGACAACCCAAAGAAACGGCAGAGACGCAAGTCAGTGTCCGCGGTTATCGAGCGCTTTCCGGCAATGATCTGGCCGATTCTCTGAGCGGGCACGCCAATTTCCTTGGCCAATCGATACTGAGAAATGCCCATGGGGTCTAGAAACTCTTCTTTCAGTAGTTCCCCTGGCGTTACGGCATCAATCGTGCGCATGGTTTACCTCCTAATGGTAATCAACAATTTCTACATCTTCCGCTCCTGCGCTGGTCCAGCGGAAACACACCCGGAACTGCTTGTTGATTCGAATGCTGTGTTGCCCCTGGCGATCACCAGACAACGGCTCCAGCATATTACCGGGCGGTACTTTAAGATCGTCCAGCCGGCCTGCAGCCTGCAGTTGCCGAATCTTCCTCAAGGCGACGCGCTCAAAATTGACAAACCGCCTCACACGGCCACCACTTGCCAGCTTCTCGGTATCCTTACACCTGAATGAGATAATCATCGGGATGATCATGACGCGACGCACTAATAACGTCAAGCGTCACCACCCCTTGACCGGAGAGCCGGGACTGGTTTGTCTGGCCAGGACTTCCGCTCGGGGCAAGGCTTCATCCCTGCCAAACGGCAAGCTTGCCGTTTGGCACACGGGCATGGCGCCCTGGTACATTTCCAATCCAGACGCGAGGCCGGCAAGGGAAACGGCCAGGGAGGCAAGGAGGCCTCGCGTCTGA
>NZ_JAJNQM010000148.1:0-2495 GCF_022227785.1 Ectothiorhodospira lacustris
TGCCGCAACGCCTGCACTGCCGGCTGGCGACGAAAGACGTCACGGCTACTCCGGTCTTCGGCCGGCACCGGATATTCGCCGATCAGGTGACCGGGGCACGCGCCCAGCAGGGCCACCCGCTGTCCCAGCCACAAGGCTTCGTCCAGGTCATGGGTGACGAAGACAGTGGTCGGCACCCGCGGACGTCGCAGACGAATCTCCCGAAGCAGGTCCTGCAAACGGATACGATTGATCGGGTCCAGCGCCCCAAAGGGCTCATCCAGCAGCAACACCGAGGCCTCCAGGGCCAGGGCGCGGGCAATCGCAGCCCGCTGGCGCATACCGCCGGAGACCTCGAAAGGGCACCGCCCGGCGGCGATCTCCAGACCGACATCGACGAGCAAGGCCCTGGCCACCGCCAGGCGATCGGCCTTGCCCAACTGCGGTTGCCCCTTGGCCACCGCCAAAGCCACGTTGTCCGTCAGCGTCAACCAGGGGAAAAGGGAGTAGTCCTGAAAGACCACCGCACGGTCACGACCGGCCCGGGTCACGGGCACCCCCTCTTGCAGCACGCGACCCTTTGCAGGGGCCTCCAGACCGGCCAGCAACCGCAGTAAGGTGGACTTGCCGGAGCCGGACGGCCCCAACAGGACCAGGAACTCTCCGCTTCGGATATTCAGATTGATCCGATCCAGCACCGTGTCCTGACCATAACTGAAGGACACATTTTCGAGGGTGAGGCCGCTCATGAGGCCTCCTGGAGGGCCAGCTTCTCCAGCAGTTCCCGCCACAGAGGCTCGTCCGGCTCGGCGGCGGCCAGCTGTTCCAGAGCCGATTGGTAGAAGCTCAGGGCGAAGACGTCATGGATATCCCGCTCCGACTCCACAAAACCCGCCCCGGTGACGGCATCCCAGAAATCACTGACGCCGGATACGTTGGGATCGGTGGATTGATCCAGGGTGTCCCGGTAATACGTGGAACGGATCAGTTCATCATCCAGCGGGATATACTTACGGATATTCGCCACGGTCTGATCGTGATTGCGCGCGGCAAAGCGCTCGGCCCTCAACAGGGCGCGCAGCAGTGCCTGCCATTGTTCGGTTTTCTCCAGGCTGCTTCCGGACACCACCAGACGGCAGCAGGGGTGACCGGGTTGTAGAGCCGCGCTGCTGAGCACCACCACCAGCCCCTCCGCCTGAGCCCGCTGATCATGGGGCCCCCAGACCACCCCGGCATCGGCCTGGCCGGTCCTGACCGCCTGAATCACCGCCGGTGGATTGCGCAACTCATAAATGGTGAGATCCTTGCGCCAGTCAACGCCGGCACGGTGCAACTCATACCGCAGAATGGCATCACCAGAGGCCAGACGGACGGTGGCCACCTTCCGACCGGCAAGATCCTTGATACCGCTGATCTGACCCGTAAGCTCCCGACGGGTGATCAGATAGGCGTCCTCCCCCATCACACCGGCAATCACCTTCAGGTCCGCACCCCGGGCAAAATGGATCAATGGGGCGGAAGTACCAAAGGCACCCGCATCCAGGCGTCCCGCCACCACCGCGGCGATGCCATCGGCGGAATTGGCGAATTCATGCAAATCCACCTTCAGTCCTTCTTGGGCAAAAAAACCCTGCTCTTGGGCCACGAAGAACTTGGCATGCCCGGTCACCGGCAGATAGCCGAGCCGGATGTGATGCTCCTCCGCCGACGCTCCCAACGGGGAAAGCATTGAAAAGGAGGCCGTGAAAGCCAATGCCATGCGCCATTTTCTGAACATTTGGGTCGTAAGCCTCTCGTGATGGGTCATGAATACACGCGCCGGAAACCGCGTGCAGCTCCGCATTGGTGACCAATCTAGGGGAAGGCATGAGGAGGCAGAACCAAGAAAAACTGGAATGCTTATTCCATGAAAGAGATATACAGTGGCTTGATAAGCACTTTCTATTTTATTGGTTCGAGGAATGGTGCCGCCCTGTTACGTTGCTTCCCAGGAGCAATCGATAGGCACCTTACGGGTTCTTCCCGTCAGGGGCGCCCCCACCGCCACGGAGCAGACCGATGAGCATTGACCTTCCCGATCTTCGCTATGAAACCCTGCAGGTGCATGCGGGTCAGTCGCCGGCAGCCGGAACCAATGCCAGGGCGGTACCCATCTACCAAACCACCTCCTATGCCTTCAATGATGCGGACCATGGCGCGAGACTCTTTGCCTTGAAAGAGTTCGGGAACATCTACACCCGGATCATGAACCCCACCACCGACGTCTTTGAGCAGCGCATCGCGGCACTCGAAGGCGGTGTTGCCGCCGTAGCCACCAGTTCCGGACAGGCGGCCCAGTTTCTGGCGCTGACCACGATTGCCCAGGCCGGTGACAACATCGTGTCCACCAGCTATCTGTACGGCGGGACCTACAATCAGTTCAAAGTGACACTGCCGCGGCTGGGCATTCAGGTCAAACTGGTGGAAGGGGACGATCCCGACAGCTTCCGGCGGGCCATCGACGAGCACACTAAGGC
>NZ_JAJNQM010000149.1:0-2439 GCF_022227785.1 Ectothiorhodospira lacustris
CCGGCCAGACCGATATTCATGATGGTGTGGTTGACGATCATCTGCTCATTCAGCGTGTTCTGAATGACGGTGGCCCACCCGGCCCCGGAAAGCTGCTCGATCCGCATGCCGTCCAACCCGGTCATGACGTGGAGGCCACCCAAAGCCTCCAGGCCCACGCGCGTACCGGCCGAGTCAAGCAGGACGGTGTGGGCCATCACCTCACCATTGATGGCGGTGATGCGCTCCAGGCCCAGCGTCAGCTCGAAACCACCTCGCCGCACCAGCCCCCCGCGCTGCTCTGCCAGTTCAGCATCCGGCACCCGCGCCCATTCCAGGGACTCCAGGAAGGAGGGGTCCGCCTTGGACGAGGCAAACGGTGTTGCCGCCACCCACAGAAAGACGGCCATCCTTCGAACCATGCCATGCAGCACGTCACCCATATGCCCTCCTCAACTACCAGTCGGAAGCCCTGGGCAGGGACAGTATGAAATTGGACAGCCCATCGCGTGCCAGTGCCGTCCCGTAGGGTGGTTTCGTCAGCGCATCCCAAGCCACCGGCGCATTGAAATGCTCACGACCACGGCTGACCTCGTCACGGATCAGGAACAGGATATCGTTGCTCCAGATATCCTTGAATCCGGCCACGGAGTAATCCCGAACACCCAAGGCCGGGTCCCCCAGCAATACACGGCCGTCACGAATCCCCTTTATCACAACAAAGTGCCGATACCCGTCAATATCCACCAGGGCGATGGCCGGCACACCCAACTCATCCAGCTTTTCCAGGGGGAGACGAAACCCGTCCGACCCCAGCCCCTGTCGTGTCTGCAGATAGCGCTTCATGTCCAGCATGGAAAAACCCTGCATCCTGATCCGTTCCTGGTCTCCCATTTCGAACATGGCATTGAAGGTATCCTGTTCCGAAACAGGCCGTCCGTAATGATAGGTCAGCAAGGTTGCCAGTGCCGCGGATCCGCAACTGAAGTCATAGCGCTGACGGATCACCGTCTTGAAGCGCATCGCCTGCAGGCTGGTCACGCCCACCTCATGGCTGCCCACAAGACCCGGAACATGCACCACCCCGGATGCCTGCAAACCGGCGGGCAGGGTCAGCATGACAGCACCGACCAGCATGCCCACGACAAATAGCCTCGCCATCACGGCATCAGGGTGAAACATTGACATTCAGTATCAGGGACTCCTGGATGATGACATTATGTCCCGTATTTTGAATGATCGTATTGATACCCTGAGCGTGCTCCAATACACCCATACTCAGGACGTTGTCCCCGCTGGAAAACACCCCCTCCATGGTTGTATTCGAAAGACCCGCATTGGAAGTCATATGACTCAGCTGAAGGGTCGATATATTTTGTTTGGCCCTCTGCATCTCCAGGGTGTCCACATCCACCGCGACAGGCAAAGCAAAATCATCTGCATGAACAGGTAGGAGCATGGTCGTTCCCACCATCAGCAGCATGGTGGTGCCGGCAAGGACTGCTCTTGACTTTTCGTACCCGAACATCCTCGCATACCTCCACAGTCTGGGATTTGGTTTCAGCCGCGAACGGCGGACATGAAGTCCGCCGTTCGCGCAGTACCTGAGCCATCACGAACTCAGGTCCATCTCTCAGTTGCTGCCACCATTCCCGCCCGGCAGACCCAGGTGAGCCTGGACAGACACCTGTTGCTGCACCAAGCTGTTGGTCCCGGCATTCTGTGCCACTTGGGTGATACCTGCGGAGTTGCTGAAGCCACTGTCGCCGATCATGTTGGAGGCGGTGTAACTGTTTTCCCCTTCGATATACAGATAGGTATCGGTCACCGCACCGCTCAGATCGTTCTCCGACACCACCATGGAAGCAATGTTGACATTGAAGGAATCGGCAACGCTGTTATCAATGGTCGTCGTACTCACGACACTGTTGTCGGAGTTATTGGAATTATCCGATGAATTATTGCCGGAATCGGCAATGCTGGTGTTGAAGGAGTCATTGACACTGTTGTCAGAGTTATTGGAGTTATCCGACTGATTGTTCCCGGAGTCGGAAATATTGAACGAGTCGTTCACGCTGTTATCCGACTGATCGTTACCGGAGTCAGCCACGCTGGTGTTGACGGTGGTATTGATGCTGTTGTCGGACTGGTTGTTTCCGGAATCGGCAATATTGGTGTTGGTGCTGTTGTCGGAGTTGTTGGAATTATCCGACTGGTTGTTGCCGGAGTCGGCAATATTGGTATTGACACTATTGTCGGAGTTATTGTTGCCGGAGTCGGCAATACTGGTATTGGTGCTATTGTCGGAGTTGTTATCCGCCTGGCTATTGCCGGAGTCGGCAATGCTGGTATTGACGCTGTTGTCAGACTGGTTGTTGCCGGAATCGGCAATACTGGTGTTGGTATTGACACTGTTATCCGACTGATTATTGCCGGAGTCGGCAATACTGGTATTGGTGC
>NZ_JAJNQM010000015.1:0-52375 GCF_022227785.1 Ectothiorhodospira lacustris
GAAGGTCATCGCCGAGGGCGTGGAGACCGAGGATCAGGCGGCTTCCTTGAGGCGTTACCACTGCGACGAGTTGCAAGGCTTCCTGATCAGCCGACCGCTGCCGGCAGAACAAGTGCCTGGGTTTCTGCACAAGTGCTGCTCAGAACCATCCAGCGCCCGAAGCTCGTACGGGTAGTAGCCCGCAGCTTCTCGCAAAGGTCGCAGAGGGGCCTCCGCCGGGTTCGCCATCGCGCAGCCGTCTTCCGGACGGCCACCGTGCCGACAAACCCTGCCGGAAAATCTTACACTTTAGCCGGTGATTCGCGCAGATGCCGCTGCAGCTTGGTGATTTCTGAAAGAAAACAGTCAAGGAAATCTTCAAATCCATCTGCTAGGTTAAGTTGAGGGTCAACATTGATCCGAGCTGAGCCCAAGGAGATGTCATCGTGGACAACCTGATCAAGCGCCGTTATCCAGAAGATCCCGATGAAATTCAGCCGCGGCAGACGTTGGACAGCGGGACTCCGTCCATCCGACGAATATCCGGCAGGGCTCCCCTGCGATGGCTTTCGGAGGGATGGAAAGATCTTTGGCGGGCACCGGTGGGATTGGTTCACGGGTTCCTGGTCACCGCCTTCGGGCTGGGGATTCTCTGGCTCACTTGGGGCCACCCATGGCTCACCATGGCGCTGCTATCCGGGTTTCTGCTGGTGGGTCCCGCATTGGCGGTGGGGGTTAACGAACTCGCTCGCCGACTCGAACACGGGGATCGGGATGACCTGGGCATCGGACAAAGCCTCGGAGCCGTACCGGCACTGGGTTCTTCCCTATGGTTGTTCGCGGCACTGCTGGCTGTCATGTTTCTGTTCTGGACCGGCTACATGGCCCTCTGGATCGGCGTGATGAATGTCGGTGCCCTTGGCCGACCGGAGAGCCTGGGAGAATTGCTCGGCACGATGCTGGCCAGTTTCCGGGGCATCATTTCCCTGATCGGGGTCGTGGTGGCCGGTGCCGCTTTGGCCGTCGCCGCCTTCGCGCTTGGTGTGGTCACCGTACCCGCCATGCTGGATCGCCGCGCGGGGACTGTGGATGCCATGGCGATCAGCTTGAAGGCATTTAGCCGTAACCCCGGCCCGATGCTGATTTGGGCGGCACTGATCACCGCGCTGTTCGGCTTGTCCGTGCTGACCGCCCTCGTCGCGCTGATCGTGGTCTTTCCCTGGATCGGTTTCGCCATGTGGCATGGATACCGTGACATGGTGGCCCACGACGACGACTCGATACCTCCCGACGCGCCAAACCCCATCGGGGCGTAGAAAGTAGTCCCTGTGGCCGCGTGAACCTCGGGAAACAGTCTCGGCAGCCCCCCTGTCGTGCGTTGTTTGCAGCGTGGGGGGGAGCGAGCATCGGCTGTCCGGCCGGTTTCCGCCCTGGAGACCGTGGTTTCCTTTTATTCGGGCTTGACGGCCATGCCCACAGTGTATTCCCGCCCCTGCTTGACCTTGTCGTAGTTACCGAAGACTTCCTTGAAGGCCCGCTCGATGAATCGCCGCAACCCGGTGATGGTCACCACGTAGATCCGGCCGCCGGGGTGCATGTGGGCCAGAGCATCGTACAGATACAGGTACAGCATCTCCTTGCCCACCTTGGCCGGCAGGTTGGAGGTCACCAGATGGAAGCGGCGGTCCCCGACGGCGGAAAAACCGTTGCTCAGGAAGGCCTCGGTGTTGGCGATCCCGTTCAGGCGAGCATTCTTTTCCGCGTATTTAACCGCCACGAAGTCCTTGTCCACCAGGCAGGTACGCCCCCGGGGTGCCAGACGGGCCAGGGTCAGCCCGATGGGGCCGTAGCCGCAGCCCAGGTCCAGACAGTCATCGGTCTCGTTCACCTCGATGAAATCCAACAGCAGGCGGGTACCGGCATCGATGCCCCGGGGCGAAAACAGCCCCCAGGTGGTGTGGAAATTCAGGGACTGGCCCCGCAGGGTATCGGCGAAGACGATGTCTTCACGCAGGGACTGGATGTAGGTGTCACGTTCCATGATTCAGTATCCCGGCTCCAGCGCGGCAAACAGGGCTTCGGCATCGGTGATGACCTCTTCCAGATCATCACCCAGCACGCAGAAATGCCCCATCTTGCGACCAGGCCGGGCCTCACTCTTGCCGTACAGATGCAATTTGGTACCGGGATGATCCAATAACTCCGCCCAGCGGGGCTCGCCCTCGGCCCACAAATCCCCCAGCAGATTCACCATCACCACCGGCGACAACAAGCGGGTATCGCCGAAGGGCAGCTCACAGACCGCCCTCACCTGCTGCTCGAACTGGGAGGTGACGCAGGCGTCCAGGGTGTAATGGCCGCTGTTATGGGGCCGGGGCGCGATCTCGTTCACCCGTAGCTCACCGGCCGTGGTGATGAAGAATTCCACCGCCATCACGCCGCAGTAATCCAGGGCTTCGGCCAACTGGGTGGCAGCACGGCGGGCTGCCTGAGCCATGTCGTCGGAGATTCGCGCCGGAACGATGCTCATGTGCAAAATGCCGTGCCGGTGGATGTTCTCGGCCACGGGATAGCACAGGGTTTCCCCCTCGGCACTGCGGGCGAGCACCACGGAGATCTCGCGCTCCAGCGCCAGACGCTGCTCCAGCACGCAGGGCACCTGCCCCAGTTGCTCGAACGCGGCCCTGGCCGTCTCTACCGAATCCACACCGATCTGGCCTTTGCCGTCATAGCCCAAGGCGGCACGCTTGAGGATGGCAGGCCCGCCCACGGCCGTGAAGGCCGGCTCGACCTCATCCGGATCCGTCACCACCCGGAATCGGGCCGTCTCCAGACCACAGGACCGGATCATGCCTTTTTCCCGCGCTCGGTCCTGGGTACTCTCCAGGGCCTCGGCGCTGGGACGGACCGGGATGAACTGGGCCAGAGTGCGCAAGGTGTCCGCCGGGATGTTCTCGAACTCGGTGGTGACGACGGCACAGCGGGTGGCCATTTGTTCCAGGGCCCAGGCATCCCCATAGGCGGCGTGCAGATGCTCGTCGGCCATGCGCCCGGCGGGACTGCCTGTATCCGGATCCAGCACCAGCACCCGGTAGCCCAGGGTGCGGGCGGCCACGGTGAACATGCGGCCCAACTGGCCGCCCCCCAGCATTCCCAGTGTGTTACCCGGCAGGATCATGATGGTTCAGACAGGCTCATGGCCAGCACTGCGTCGCGCTGGCGACGGCGGAACTGGTCCAGTTGATCGGCAAGTGCAGGATCCTGATTGGCCAGCATGGCCACGGCAAACAGGCCCGCGTTGGCGGCACCGGCCTCACCGATGGCGAAGGTGGCAACGGGGATGCCCTTGGGCATCTGCACGATGGACAGCAGCGAATCCTGACCCTTGAGATACCGGGACGGGACAGGGACACCCAGCACCGGCACGATGGTCTTCGCCGCCAGCATGCCCGGCAGATGGGCGGCACCGCCGGCACCGGCGATGATGCAGCGGATACCCCGTTCGACAGCCTGCTCGGCATACTCGAACAAAAGGTCCGGAGTGCGGTGGGCCGAAACCACGCGAGCCTCGAAAGGCACGCCGAAGTCTTCCAGTTGTGCGGCGGCGTGCTGCATCACGGGCCAGTCGCTCTGACTGCCCATGACCACGCCTACGAGAGGGGATTGATTTTTCATCGGCGAAGCTTAAGTGAAGCGGCCATGGGGGACAAGTTCACAGGGTGTGAAAGCCCCTGTCTATAGTAGAATGACCGATTGTTCAGCCATTTTTCGGTAGCCTGCCATGACCGCCGCCCTCTTCGAAAGCCAGATCAAGAGCCTGCCCCTGATCCACCGGGGCAAGGTGCGGGATATCTACGCCGTGGATGAGCGGCACATGCTCATCGTCACCACTGACCGGCTCTCCGCGTTCGATGTGATCCTGCCCACCCCCATCCCGGGCAAGGGCCGGGTGCTGACGCAGATCTCCCAGTTCTGGTTCGAGCGTCTGGCCCATGTGGTGCCCAACCAGCTCTGCGACCTGACCCTGGCCGACGTGATCCCCGATCCGGTGGAGCGGGCACCGCTGGAAGGTCGCAGCATCGTGGTCAAGCGCCTCAAGGCCCTGCCGGTGGAAGCCGTGGTGCGGGGCTATCTGATCGGCTCCGGCTGGAAGAGCTACCAGGTGGACGGCAACGTCTGCGGCATCGCCCTGCCCCCGGGCCTGCGCATGGCCGATCGTCTGCCGGAACCCATCTACACCCCCTCCACCAAGGCCGCCGTGGGCGAACACGACGAGAACGTGGACTTTACCCACACCGAGCGCACGCTGGGTCCGGCGGTGGCGGCCCAGGTCAGGGACACCGCGCTGCGTCTGTACAATGAGGCGGCAGTCTATGCCCTGGAGCGGGGCATCATCATCGCCGACACCAAGTTCGAGTTCGGTCTGGATGAGCACGGGGTGCTGCACCTGATCGACGAGGCGCTGACCCCCGATTCCTCCCGCTTCTGGCCGGCGGACACCTATGCCCCCGGGATGAGCCCACCCTCCTTCGACAAGCAATATCTGCGGGACTATCTGGAAACCCTGGACTGGGACAAGACCGACCCCGGCCCCGAACTGCCCGAAGACGTGGCGGCCCAGGTGGCGGGCAGATACCGGGAGGCCCTGGAACGGCTCACCGGCAGCACCCTGGACTGATGCCCGCATCTGCCTGCCCGGGCCTGTTCATCACGGGTACCGACACCGGCATCGGCAAGACCGTGGTGGGATGCGCCCTGGTTCGCGCCCTGGTGCGACAGGGCCGGCAAGTGGTCGTCCGCAAGCCGGTTGAATCCGGCTGTGAGCGGCACGAGGGGGGGCTGTGGCCCGCGGACGGCGCACGCCTGATGGAAGCAGCGGGGAGCCGGGGACTGGCACGAATCACGCCACACAGGTTCGAACACGCCCTGGCACCGGACCGGGCGGCCCGGCTGGCAGACCGCCCTCTGTACCTGGCGGATCTGATCGGGGCCTGTCACGCCCCGGACACGGAGAGGGGTTTTGTGGTGGTAGAAGGTGCCGGGGGCTTTTACTCCCCTCTGGCCGAAGACGGGCTCAATGCCGACCTGGCGCAAGCCTTGGGGCTGCCCATCGTGCTGGTGGCCCCGGATCGGGTCGGGGTCATCAATCATGTGCTTTTGATCGCCGAGGCCATCCGGCATCGGAACCTGTCACTGGCGGCGGTGGTTCTCAATCACTGCGAAGCACCCGCACCCGACGGCATGGACAATGGGGCCGACATCGCCGGACGTCTGCCGATTCCCGTCATGCGGTTTCCGCAGGAATCGGATCCATGGTCCGAAACGGTCGCCGACCAGATCGTGCAACACATCAGCCCCGGGATTCACAGGGACTGAACAGCACCTCCAGACGCCGCCCCAGCACCCGGTAGATCTCCAGAGAGGCCTTTTCCTGCAGACAGCGGGCGAACCGAGGCACCCAGCCGCACAGATGCCCCCACAGGTCCTGCCAGCCATAGGGAGAGTTGGGCAAATCCTGCTCCAGATACCAGGCCGCATAGATAAGCTGCATGGCCAGAGAATCCGGCGCCCGTCCCTGCAGCGCGATGCCAGCCTGTCGGTACAGAACCAGCAGGTTGTGAGCCCCGCCCGCCAGCACCTGCGCAGACCAAGCCGACTCCCGGGCCGGGCACTCCCCATCGGAAAACAGTCGCTGATATTCATGACGGAGCACCGGCAGTCCCAACATCCGAAGTTCCGGCAGGGCCGGCTTGAGCCAGCCCCAGCTGTCTGCCATTTCCTCCATGGCCTCCAGTGTATCCATGGTCGGAGGTGACAGCAGCCCGCTCAGAATGCAGAGCTCATCAACATCAAGCTGTTCTCCTGGCAAGGGATTTTCCATAACCGCCCCGATTGATATGCCCCCAAGTCGCAACTTCATCATCTCATCATCTTCACAGAATGGACTATGACCCCGGCGATGCACCCAAGAAACGGAAAAGCCTCTCTAAGTTGAGCCGAATCAATTAAAAACCTCGACCTCGCAACAGGGTCGGGGGGGGAAGGGAACTCAAGGCAGCGGCCCCCAGGATTCCACGTAGGCATTTCCCAGACCCTGAATTGCCCTAATACGACGATTTCGCTCCAGTTCCCAGGCATCGGGGGGATACTGGTTGTTCCAGGCGTAATAACGACGCTCATCCCAGCGACTCAAGCGAAAACCGTAGGTGTCCCGCATATAGAGCATGGTGCGGGCGATACTGCCCTTGGTCGCGTCAGGGGGCTCGGCGAGACGCAGCCAGCGGCTGATGCGAATCTCGCAATCGCCGTAGCGATCCCCGAACCAGAACACCCGCCCCCAGCCATAGTTGGACCGGCGTCCGTTGATGTAGCCGACGCTGGGGTAAAGATTGTGCAGATCGTTGTGAGCCGCCACAAAAGCAGGATCGACCCGCTGACAGCATTCACGCCCCGACAGGGTCCGTCCCGAAGCAGAGCGGCAAGCCTCATAACGCTCCGGCTCCTGCCAGCAGCGTCGGAACTGACCGAACCAAGAGGCGGGAAAGACATGCTCGGCCTCGATCCTGAGGGCGCGAGACTCGGTCACCAGGGACTCCAGACCGCAGCTATTCAGGTCCGTCCTCAGATCGCTGTCATAGCGACACCCGCAGTAAAACGTATAAGCCTGATCCTGATACACGCGCTCGTAGAGCGTCCTGCGGGCCAGACTCCAGTTCGCGGCCGTCACGGGCAGCACTTCCGCCGGCAACGGCTCATAGCGGTAACGCCAGGCTTCCGGCAGCAGGGGCTCCACACTATTGCGGGTCTGCTGGATACCCTGACGAAGCTCGGGCGGCAGAAGATTCAGCGCCCAATGGGGCATCTGGAATACACCCAGCACGGAGACACAGGCCATGACCGCCCCCAGCAACCATAACCGGGAACGGCGCAGGACAGGACGGGAAACGGCGGATTTTCTCTGAGGCGTATTGCGGCGGGCCATGAATCAGGTCGCGGCGAGGGCCAAAAACGGCGCACACACGGAATACCGATGCCGACCAGGGGCAGCCTCGGCAAAAGGCTGCCCGTGATCCTTGCGGGGATCATGCCGCAGCCGCATTTCGTGCAGCCCGGATGCCCGTGGTGACGGCCGCAACAGCGGCCGTGGCAGCAGGTTATTTGGCGGCGGCGGCCTGCTCGATACCCTCGAGCAGTTGAGCATCCAGCTCGGGCAATGCAGGCGCTTCTTCGCCGACAGCGCCCTTGGCCTGCTCCAGCAACTGCTCGGAGACCTTGCGCAACTCCCGATACTGTTCCACCAGCTTGGCACCACTCTCCAGGGAGGCCTGCAGGACGCCAAGCTTTTCATCCAGTTCACGCTTTTCCTTGCGCAAAGCGGAGAGCTGGGTTTCCAGCTGCTTGCGGGCCGTGGCCTCGTCATGCTTCTGCTTCTTGAGCTGCCGCAGCTTCTTCATGACGTTTTCAGGGGTATCGGCCAAGGCCTTGTTGATGGTCTTGAGGGCCTTGTCCTTTTCGGCCAGCAGCTCCTTGATGGACTTCATTTCCTTGGTGTGAGCCACACGCTCGGCCGCCATGTCCTGCTCACCGCTCTGCAGCCGGGCAAGGGCCTCGTTGCGGGCGGCATCCGCCAGGATCTGGGCCTTCTCGCTGGCCTTGACCTTCTTTTCCATGGCATCAATGGCTTGCCTGGCCTGCTCGTTGGCCTGTTTGATCTTTACATCCGCTTCGTTGCCTCTCTGGATGGCAACGTCAAGAGCGGACTTGAGTTCTTCGGTACTGCACTCAGGGTCCAGACCCAGGGCATCTGTGGCGCCCTTCATCAACATCTGCTTGCTGACGGCAAGTTCTTTCCAGACCTTCAACTGCAGTTCTGCTTCAGCTTGATTCACATATAACTCCTGCACGGAAATTTCAGATTGGAGGGGTAGAGATTTTGGGCGCGCATTCTACATGAGTTGGGGAACAAATGCTGCACCCAAATGTCAAGCGCCCGCGAAAGACATCGCGGGCACGGGTGATCACAGAGCCGCGGACGTGGAATTGCAGCGCCCGGAGAAACGGC
Source organism: Ectothiorhodospira lacustris (assembly GCF_022227785.1). NCBI lineage: Bacteria > Pseudomonadati > Pseudomonadota > Gammaproteobacteria > Chromatiales > Ectothiorhodospiraceae > Ectothiorhodospira > Ectothiorhodospira lacustris. Next base: position 8,042 of record NZ_JAJNQM010000015.1, read on the forward strand.
TCAGTCGACCCGGTAAACGCCCCGCCGAGGCGAATCCAGGCGCCCCTGCTTCTTGAGGTAACCGAGCGTCTGGCTGATGTTCTTCACATTCAGGCCTGCCGCAGCAGCCCGCTCCCGAATCTCTCCGATGGACATCTCGGGCTCCGAGGCCACAATCTCACAAATCACCTGGCTGGGACCAGCATCATCCCCGCCACGGGAAGCACGGGTCTTGGAAACCTTGCCGCCCAGCTTGCCGATCTCTCGATCCAGGGCCGCCAGCTCCTTGCGATGCCGGCGCACCAGTTCCCGACGCTGTTCGCGCAGGGCCTGACGCTGTTCACGCACCGCCTCTTCCTTGGCTGCGACCTCCTGCTCTTCCCGCTTCTTTGCCAGGGCGTAGAGTTCCTGGGCCGACATTTCCAGAGGGTTCTTGATTATTTCAGTCATTCATATCTCCCGAAGACTTGCACAGCGAGCTCTCAGCAAAGGTGCCTGGCTCATTTTTACTTAATTAGCAAACAAAACATTCCGCCATGGATGATTACTTGCAAGGGAATTTCCGCCCCCCTTGCCGTCACCCCCGCGGAGACGCGTGCCCAGGATTGTCAGTCTGTCCGCCACTGGATTCCCACCTTCACGGGAATGACTTGTTCGGAACATGCCAAGAGTCATTGCCGTATCAGAGCAATGCCGCACAGCAGCATTGCCGAACCGGGGACAGAGCAAGCTCAACCAGCCGCCCATAGTCCGGACACAAGAAAAATCACACCGCTCATATCACGCCGCGATTATGACATAAGATAGACAAGATTTTCACATCACACGGTGAAATCTTTCATAGCACCGAGACCCCACGCGCACTAGAGCAACATGCTTAATTATTAATCCGGCAACCATACAGGCAGCTTGTCGAAGGGATCTGCTTATGAGCGGACCTCGACGGACTCGGCCCAAACGGCATGTGCTTACCGGACTAATAACTCCGGGTCCGACACACACTTATAAGCTTCAAACAAAAACGCCGCGCCTGCAGGCAACAGGCCGGCACACTTCCCCATGTCCTCCCGGATCAGACAACGCCACGCCCTCTGGCGGAAGAATCGTCAAAATACTTTAAAGGCAAAGACTTGCCAAAACCCTGTCCGTTGCAGCCCCCCCCCCCGGCCAGGACTGCGATGACACGCCCCGCATCAGCGAAGAGACAGGCAACGGCCACTTGAGCATTGCCGACTCTGCTGGACTACGGCTCAACCAGCGCAGGACTGCTCTGCGGCACGGGCAATTCAGCCAAGACACCGAAGACGACCGACCCGAAAAGCCTGAATGAGCACTCACCAAAACATTCGCAACACACCCAATACCGACAAAGCCTTATGATTTAGATGCAAGTCAATCAGCCCGATCAGAACCGGTAACACCGGGTTTAATCCGCACGCCATCCCCATCAGGACATGAGGCCGGAGACGCCTCATGAGACAGGAGAATCTCACCCACATCACCCGCATCAACACAGGCACGTCAGTGATTGATCGCACTACAAGGGACTCGGCGTTACCGATGAACCGACACCGGCGCAGCAACCGGCGATACTTCCTCATTCCCGGGATTCTTCCACGTCGAGGGAAAAGGCCGAATCGAGGGGCAGACTGCTGTCAGCGATGAAAAGCACGGCGGCTTCCCCTATAATGATCCGTCCAGTCTGAGGAGCGCTGCAACGGACCATCCGGTTCGCCAGGCTCAGACACCTCCTAAAACGGCGCTCGCTGTATCCGCGATAGCGGTCGGCGAGTGACGTGATTTCCCCCGACCGCTTCGCACCCTCGCCCCAACGCTTTTTGAGGAGTGTGTTGAATGAATGCTGTCGTAAACACCAAGAATCAGGATTTCTTCGTCAAGGACATGTCCCTGGCCGACTTCGGTCGTAAGGAAATCGCCATCGCCGAAACCGAAATGCCCGGCCTGATGGCTACCCGGGAGGAATTCGCCAAGTCCCAGCCGCTCAAGGGCGCCCGCATTGCCGGCAGCCTGCACATGACCATCCAGACGGCGGTGCTGATCGAGACCCTCAAGGCCCTGGGCGCCGATGTGCGCTGGGCCTCCTGCAACATCTTCTCCACCCAGGATCACGCCGCCGCCGCCATCGCCGCCACCGGCACCCCCGTGTTCGCCTTCAAGGGCGAGAACCTGGAAGAATACTGGGACTTCTGCCACCGGATCTTCGAATGGTCCGACGGCGGCACCCCCAACATGATCCTGGATGACGGCGGTGACGCCACCCTGCTGATCCACCTGGGTGCCCGCGCCGAACAGGACCTGTCCGTGGTGGACAACCCCACCAACGAGGAGGAGCAGGTGCTGTTCGCCCAGATCAAGGAACGGGTCAAGCAGCAGCCCGGCTGGTACTCCAACATCCTGAAGAACATCAAGGGCGTGACCGAGGAGACCACTACCGGCGTGCATCGCCTCTACCAGATGGCCAAAGAAGGCGCCCTGCCCTTCCCCGCCATCAACGTCAACGACTCGGTCACCAAGTCCAAGTTCGACAACCTCTACGGTTGCCGCGAATCCCTGGTGGACGCCATCAAGCGCGCCACCGACGTGATGATCGCCGGCAAGACCGCCGTGGTCTGCGGCTACGGTGACGTGGGCAAGGGTTCCGCCCAGTCCCTGCGCGCCCTGTCCGCCGAGGTGTGGATCACCGAGATCGATCCCATCTGCGCCCTGCAGGCGGCAATGGAAGGCTACCGGGTGGTCACCATGGATGAGGCCTGCGACAAGGCCGACATCTTCGTCACCGCCACCGGCAACCTGAACGTCATCACCGCCGAGCACATGTCCCGCATGCGCAACCAGGCCATCGTCTGCAACATCGGCCATTTCGATTCCGAGATCGACGTGGCCGGCCTGCGCAAGTATCAGTGGGAAAACATCAAGCCGCAGGTGGATCACGTGATCTTCCCCGACGGCCATCGCATCATCCTGCTGGCCGAAGGCCGCCTGGTGAACCTGGGGTGCGGCACCGGCCACCCCAGCTTCGTCATGTCCAACTCCTTCACCAACCAGGTGATGGCCCAGATCGAGCTGTGGCAGCACGGCGACAAGTACCAGAACGACGTCTACGTGTTACCCAAGCACCTGGACGAGAAGGTGGCCTCCCTGCATCTGCAGAAGATCGGCGCCCAGCTGACCCGCCTCACCGAACAGCAGGCCAAGTATCTGGGCCTGTCGGTGGACGGGCCGTTCAAGCCGGAACATTACCGGTACTGATCGGACGGGGTTCCCCGCCCCGACCCCTCTCCCCACGGGGAGAGGGGCTTTCACCGTCCATCCGACCCTTCTTCCCGCAGTCCTTGCGAGGAGTGTGCATGAAATCCCAACTTCGACACGAACGCACGTTCAGCTTCGAGTTCTTTCCACCCAAGAACGAGGAGGGCGCGGAAAAACTGCGCAAGACCTGGACCCGGCTGGCCAAGCTGGAGCCGCGCTTTTTCTCCGTCACCTACGGCGCCGGCGGCTCCACCCAGGCACGCACCCTGGATACGGTGCTGGACATTCATAAACACTCGGGCATCGCCGCCGCCCCCCACCTGTCCTGCATCGATTCCACCGCGGAACAGATGCGGGCCATCCTCAAGACCTACATGGACAACGGCCTGCGCCATATCGTCGCCCTACGCGGGGACCTGCCCTCCGGCATGCGCGAACCCGGTGAGTTCCGCTATGCCAACGAACTGGTGGCGTTCATCCGCCGGGAGACCGGCGATCACTTCACCCTGGAAGTGGCCGCCTACCCCGAATTCCATCCCCAGGCCCCCAGCGCCTTCAAAGACCTGGAGAACTTCAAGCGCAAGGTGGAAGCCGGTGCCGACTCGGCAATCACACAGTACTTCTACTCGGCGGATGCCTATTTCCGCTTCGTCGATGATTGCGAGCGCATGGGCATCAACATCCCCATCGTGCCGGGCATCATGCCCATCACCAACTACAAGCAGCTGGCCCGCTTCTCCGACGCCTGCGGCGCCGAGATCCCCCGCTGGGTCCGCAAGCGCCTGGAGGCCTACGGAGACGACCTGGACGCCATCCGGGCCTTTGGTGAAGAGGTGGTGAGCCGCATGTGCGACCAACTCCTGCATGAAGGCTCGCCGGGACTGCATTTCTACACCATGAACCAGGCCGGCCCCGTCTCGGCCATCTGGAAGAACCTGGGCCTGACGCCTCAGCCCGAGTGAGCTGAAGCCGTCGGCGGACCTGCCCCTCCCCTTCGGGGAAGAGGGGCAAGACTGCTATCATCCGACCATGAGAATCCCCCGCTGCTACCTGGATCAGCCCCTGGCCGTCGGCCGGGAAATTTCCCTGGATGAACGGGCGCATCGCCATGTGGTTCAGGTCCTGCGCCTGCGTACCGGCGCGCCGCTGATCCTTTTCAACGGTGAAGGTGGTGAATACACGGCCACGCTGACCCAGGCCGAGCGGCGGACCTCGGCGGTGCGCATTGAGACCCATGCCTCCCGGGAGACCCGCCCCGTCCTACCCATCACCCTGGCACAGGGCATCGCCAAGGGGGATCGGATGGATTACAGCCTGCAAAAAGCCACGGAACTGGGGGTATCACGGATCCAGCCGGTGATCACCCGCCGCACCGTGGGCGGCGATGACGATCGACGCCTGGACAAGCGCATGGCCCACTGGCGGGGGGTGATCATCAGCGCCTGTGAACAGTGCGGACGCAACGACATTCCCGAGCTGCTGCCGCCTGCCCCCCTGGCGGGGTGGCTGGGGGGCTACCGGGCCGGCCTGGATGCAAACAGGCACGGCGGCCTGGGCCTGGTGCTGGACCCACGGGCCACCCACGGCCTCACCGACATCGGCGACGAACCGGCGTCGGTCATCCTGCTGATCGGTCCCGAAGGCGGCCTGGACGAGAACGAGATCGGCCAAGCCATCCATGAGGGCATGACACCGGTCCGGTTGGGTCCGCGAGTACTGCGCACCGAGACCGCCGGCGTGGCGGCACTGGCGGTGATCCAGGCCCTTTGGGGCGACCTGGGACACTGATCTTCAGAGCACCTGAAGCACGTCCTGGAGCATGTGCTCGATACCCTCAAAGGCGGGAATCATGCACAGCACCCCGCTGGCCCTGACCCGGGCCGCCACCGCCGTCGGGTCATCCTCGCGCCGGGGCAGACTCTGGATGTCCGCCGGGGTCAGCTTCACCGGGTGGGGAATGCCCCGCACCTGCAATGCGTAGTAATCCAGCCCGGGCAGGCGTTCCACCCCGTGCATGACCACAAAGCGGTTGATACGGGTCTGACGCTCCCTGGGTACACCCAGCAGGGTATCCAGGGAAACGATGGGCACCTGAGATTGACGCCATTCAAACACCCCGCGCAGCCACGAAGGCGCCCCGGCCACTTCACGCACCACCTGCTGGGTCACCACCTCCACCACGGCGGACTGAGGCAGCACCAAATTCTGCTCCTGAAGGGAAATGATGAAGGCATGGACGCTATCGTTATTGACCATGTCGGTCATGCCTCCCCCCCGGCGCCGTGGCGCCCACCCAGGACCTCGCGAATCTGCATCAGCAAATCCATCTCCTGATAAGGCTTGCCCAGATAACGGTTGACACCGATCTCCATGGCCCGCTGCCGATGCTTGTCGCCGGTACGGGAGGTGATCATGATGATGGGCATGCGGCGCAGGCGGGCGTCATTGCGGATATGGGTGGCCAGTTCAAAGCCATCCATGCGCGGCATCTCGATATCCAGCAACATCAGGTCCGGCACCTGCTCCTGCAGCTGGGCCACCGCATCCACGCCATCCCTTGCGGTCAGGACCTGGTAGCCCTGGCGCTCCAGGGCACGGGCGGTGACCTTACGGATGGTAATGGAATCATCCACCACCATGACGGTGACCCGCTGCCGCTCGGGCGCCGGTTCAGCCTGAGCACCGTGATAAGCCAGGCGCACACCGGCGCCGGCACGTACCAGGGCCGGGATATCCAGGATCATCACCACCCGCCCATCCCCCAGGATGGTGGCGCCGGCAATCCCCTTCACCCGGGAAACCTGAGGCCCCACCGGCTTGATCACCACCTCGCGGCTGCCCATCAGGGCATCCACATGCAGCGCGATGCGATGATCGCCCGAACGCACCAGCAGGACCGGAAACATGGCATCCGGGGACTGCAGGAGAGGACGGGACACCTTCAGCAGACTACCCAGGTACTTCACCTCGTAGGTGTTGCCCGCATACTCGTAGGTGGGATCAGCAGAGGCGTGGAAATCCGCCAGATCACGGCCCTGCATACGCAGGATGCCCTCAATACTGGACAGGGGAACGGCAAAGACCTCATCGCCGGTCTGTACCAGCAGGGCCTGACTGATGGCCAGGGTAAAAGGCAGACGGATGGTGAAGCAGGTTCCCCTGCCCCGGGTACTGTCAATGGCCAGTACGCCACCGAGCTGCTTGATCTCGCTGTTGACCACGTCCATGCCGACACCGCGCCCGGAGATCTGGCTCACATGGGTGGCGGTGGAGAACCCCGACTCCAGGATGAACTGCATCAGGCCCTGCTCGGTGAGCAGGGCCGGGTCACCGGACAGCCCCTGCCGTGCCACCTTCGCACGCACGGCCTCCAGGTCCACACCGGCACCATCGTCGGAGACTTCCAGCACCACTTCCGAACCTTCGCGACGCATGCGCAGGCGTACCTGGCCGGTCTCGTCCTTACCCTGGGCACGGCGCCCGGGAGGCGCCTCGATCCCATGGGAGATGGCATTGCGAAGCATGTGCTCCATGGGGGCCATCATGCGTTCCAGTACCGAGCGGTCCAGCTCGCTGCCCTCGCCCTCCACCTCCAGCTCGACCCGCTTGCCCAGCTCCGCGGCGGTCTGCCGGACGATCCGTCGCAACCGGGGCACGATGGTGGCGAACTGCACCATGCGGGTGTGCATGAGCCCTTCCTGAAGATCAGTGGACACCCGGGTCTGCTGCAACAGCAGGGTCTCCGTATCCCTCACCTGGTCCGTTAGCAGACCCTGGATACTGGACAGGTCGCTGACGCTTTCAGCCAGGGCCCGGGACAGCTGCTGAATATTGGAATAGCGATCCAGTTCCAGGGGATCGAAATCCTGCTGCCACCTGGCCTCCCCCTGTTCCTGCTCATGCCGGAACAGGATCTGGGCCTCGGTTTCCATTTCCAGTTTGCGCAACTGCTCACGCAGACGCTGGATGGTCTGTTCCAGCTCACTCAGGTTGAAACCGAAGCTTGTGATCTGCTGCTCCATGCGGGCATGGTAGATGTTGACCTCGCCCGCGTAGTTCACCAGGTTGTCCAGCACATCGGCACGGACACGGACCACTTCGTGTCCGGCGGTGCCGCCGCGGGTCGGCTGGGGCACAGGCCGAGGCGGCTCGGCTTCCACGCGCAGAGGAATCACCGGCTCGGCGGGGCGTTCCAGCACCGGCCTGCGGCGAATCTCCGTGTCGGCTTCGGGCACCACCGCCTCCGGCGATGCGACCTGTTCGCCCACCGCGGTGCTCTCCCCCCCCTCGATGAAGGCTTGCAAACGCGCCACCAACCGGGGCACGGCCTCCACCGGGCCACCCTGCCGGGCCTGTTCCACCATGGTATTGAGCTGGTCCAGGGCTTGCCGGGCCACCTCGATCATGGGCGCTTCCGGTGCCCGCCCCCCCTCGGTCAGGGCGATCATGAGACTTTCCAGGGCGTGACTCAGATCCCCGATAGGGGTCATGCCCGCCATGCGCGCCCCTCCCTTGAGGGTATGGAGTTGACGCTGAAAGGCCTGAACCGGCTCCGGATCACCCAGGGACTCCGACCAGAGATCCAGTGAGGCATCGGCGGCATGAAGGATATCCACGGCCTCTTCCAGGAACAGCTCCACCAACTCCGGATCCGGCTCATCCGCGGACAGCCCCGACTCCGGTACTTCGGCGTATTCGCTCTCATCCGACGACGGGGCCTGCGCCACTTCGGCGGCTTCGATTTCCCGTGCCCGACGCAAGGCATCCTGATGCGTCTGTTCCTGCTCATGGAGCTGCCGGAAACGTGCCTCCAGCGCCTCTGCAACGGGCAGTGAGGCATCCCCCCCCTCCAGGGCATCCAGAACCGCGGACACATGCACCGTCACCGCACGCAAATCCGGCAACACCTCCACGGGAACCGGGGTATCCGCTTCCGCACGCAGACTCAGATAGCGCTCGCAGATGCCGCAGACCGAGGAGATCTCGGGGACCTCCGCAGTGCGGGCACTGCCATTGAGGGTATGCATCGCCCGCAGCAGTTCGGGGTTGATGACAAGGCCCACAGCCCCCGGCGGTACTTCATTGAGTAAGGTTTCCAGGGTCTGAAGATGCTGGCGGGTTTCCGCAGCGAAAATGGACAGCAGGACCGGATCCATGCGCGGCACGGGTTCAGGCGGCTCAGGCATCGACGGTTCGACAGCCGGCACTTCCGGCTCAGGCGCCACCGGGGGCATGTCGACGGCGGGATTGCCCTGAGCCTGCAGTCGCTGTATCAGGGACTGCACCCGGGACATGGGGAAGGGCTCACCCCGTATCTGGGCCACCAGATGAGGCAACATTTCACTGGCGGCCTCCAGCAGGGCCGGCACGTCCTGACCCGGAACAATCTGCCCATCAATCAGTCGATTGAGCAGGTTTTCGTTGGCCCAGGCAAATTCACCCAGCAAGTGCGCCCCGACCAGGCGACCACTGCCCTTGATGGTATGGAACGATCGGCGGATCGTGAGCAGGGCTTCCTCATTGCCCGGGTCGGCCCGCCAGCGCGGCAGATACTCACCGATCCGGGCCACCTCCTCGTCGGCCTCCTCCAGAAACACCTCGAGGATATCCGGGTCCGCATCATCGGCCAGCACGGCCGGCCCGGAAACGAGCTGATCGCTCTCGGTCAGCGGCGCGGCAAGGGGTTCCTCCCCCGGTGCCTCAAGGTCGTCGAATTCCGGGACTCGCTGCGGGATCACCAAGGTGCGATCCCCTTCCGGGACATCCTCCCCGGATTCGGGCATGGCCGCCGGCGTCTCTTCGTCAGCCGTTTCCGGCGCCGGCCGGACGAAATCCTCCGGCAGTTCCAGCTGCAAGGTCCGATCCTGATCGCCCTCGACAAACTCCGCCGCCGAATCGAGTCCGGACAACGGCTCCCACTGAATATCCTCGGGCAGTTCCGGCAACGGTTCCAGCTCGGGCGGATCATCCAGCGGCAACGCATCCAGGGACAACCGCGCTTCAACATCATCCACGCCCCCGAGCCTTGCCAGCGCGGCACGGCCGCGCGCCAGCAGGTCATCGACACTGCCATGGCCGCTGTCACGCGCCTCCAGGGCGCATTCCAGGGCGGTCAGGACATCGGCGAGCAAGGTTTCCTCAGCCGCCTGCAGGGGGCGGGAATCATCAATACAACGAGACAGGATAACGTCCCGCAAACCCTGCAAAAGGGCCACCTCGCCATCCAGGGACAACCAGGCCAGGGCCCCTGACAGACCATCCAGAATGCCGGGCGCCTCCTCCATGGCAGCGGTGTTTCCGGGCTCATGCACGAAGGTATCGACGGCATCCTTGACGCGGGCAAGATCGGCCAATGCCTCGCCCATGAGGGAGGACATGAGGGCACGGGACTCCGTCGGCGACAGAGCCCCCAGTGTGCCGGGCAGACCATCATTCGCGCCATCGTCTCCCGGACCTTCCACCGAAGAACGGATCGCCGCTTCCATGTTCAGCATGTCGGCGGCGACCTGCATCAGGACCGCCTCATCCGGAGCAATATCCCCGGTCATGATGGATTCAAGGATGTCCGCCTCACGCAGTGCGATCTCGCGGGGGGCCGTCATGCCCACCATGGCCAGGGTGTCCGCCATGTTGCGCAGCCTGCCCACCAGGGGCTGCAATGCCTCCGGTCGCCGGCCACCGGTATGCATGAACACGTCGAGGCTGTCCTTGACGTCCGCCAGATCTTCGCGGATGGCGCTGGATACCGTCAGCATGAGTTCCTGATTGGGTCCGCTGAGGCCTTCCTGGGCAGCGCGCAGCTCCGCCTCGTCAGGCAACAGTTCCCTGAGACGGTAGGCCTCCTGCACTGCAGTGACCAAGGGTCCCGGGGAAGTGGCCCGTCCTGCGTAATAGAGGAGGTTGCGCAACAGCTCGTCGGGAATCTGTGCCGCCATGGTGGATTCGTCGTTCTCGATCAGAAAACGTATCTGACGATCCACCTGGCCCAGCAACTGCTTGATGGTGGCCCCCGGCTCCAGTCCGCCGGCGCGGAGCGCCTCACTGACCGCACCCACCACCCAGAAAAAGCGCTGCACCTCGGCCCGGCGAGCGCAACGACGCAACCCGCCCACCGCCTTGTCGATACGCTGCGCCCCGGCTTCGACCTGTGCCCCCCTGAGCAGGCTGACCAGACCCAGCTGATACTGATGCCGGTAGACACGGGCCAGGGTCTGGATGTCCACACCCTCCTCGGAAGGCAGGAGAGGATCTTCCAGAGGCCTGGCGCTGATCGTGGCCAGATCAGGGAAAAAGAAGACGGTGTCGCTCAGCAGCGATGCCTTGCGAACGGTGCGAAGATCATTGAGCAAAGGCAGCAGGACCAGCGGGACATCCCGATGGCCGGCACGCAGATGCTCCAGATAGTCCGGCAGCTGCAGGAAGGCCCGTATCAGGGTTTCAAGGGCCTCTTCCCGCCCGGTCACCTCACCGGACAGCAACGCCCCGGTGAGCGCGGACATCTCCCGCGCCAGCATGGCGGCGCCGTGGAGATCCAGCATCTGCAGGGTGCCCTCCCCCTGATCGAGCAACCTGCGGGCCTCTTCCAGCTTTTCCGTCCGGCCGGTATCTTCAATGAATGCCTCAAGGGCAGCCCGGGCTTCCGTCAGCAGGGCGTCCAGCTCCTTCTTGACCCAGCGCAGTGCAGTAAATTGTTGGCTGTCTACAGTCATGGTCCACCCTGTGCCCATGATCATGGGCCTATGCCGCTCCAGACCCCACTTTAAGACTGTCTGGACGCGGCGGTATCCGTCGGCTCAAGCACCACCGTTTCCAGCTGTTCCGACTGCGGCAGCTTGAAACCGGAGACCGATTTACGCAGCTCCGAGGCCAGATTGGCCAGATTACCGATGGACACCGCCGTCTCGTTGGTGCCGTCGGAGGTCTGCATGGTGATCTCCTGGATGACCGTCATGGTATTGGAGATGTTCTGTGCTGCCTCGGCCTGTTGGCGGGCGGCCTTGGAGATGGTGGCGATCAGCTCTGCGAGCTGATGGGACACCCCTTCGATTTCGGCCAGGGCATCGCCGGCATCAAAGGCCAGCTTGGCGCCGCTGACGACGTTGGCGGTGGAATGCTCCATGGAGATGACCGCCTCGTTGGTATCAGCCTGGATGGTCTTGACCAGGGCTTCGATCTGTCTGGAGGCGTTGGAGGATCGCTCGGCGAGTCGCTGGACCTCGTCCGCCACCACCGCAAAACCGCGCCCCGCTTCGCCGGCGGAAGAGGCCTGGATGGCGGCATTGAGGGCCAGGATATTGGTCTGGTCGGCAATATCCGTGATCAGACTCACGATATCCCCGATCTCCTGGGAGGACTCGCCCAGGCGTTTGATTCGCTTGGAAGTCTCCTGGATCTGCTCGCGAATGGTATCCATGCCGTCGATGGTCTTGCGCACGGTCAGGGCGCCCTTGGAGGCGATGTCCACCGACTTCTTAGCGACATCGGCGGAGGATTCCGCGGAACGGGAAACCTGTTCGATGGAATCGGCCATATCGGTAACCGCACTGGAGGCGGAGGCGATCTCACGGGCCTGGAGGTTGGAGGCGTCCGCCAGGCGCAGGGCGGTGGCCTGGGTCTTGATGGCGGAAGTGGAAACCTGCATGGCGGTCTGATTGATCGTGGTTACCAGGCTGCGCAAGGCATCGATGGCATAGTTGACCGAATCGGCAATGGCACCGGTAATGTCCTCGGTCACGGTGGCATGGACTGTGAGATCCCCTTCCGCCAGGTTGGTCATCTCATCCAGCAGACGCAGGATGGCCCGCTGGTTACGCCGGTTCTGTTCCGTGGTTACCGCCAGACGACGCTGGGCATCCTGGTAGAACAGGTAGGCCAACAGGCCCAACACCATCACGCTGGCCAAGGCGAACAGGTAGCCGGCATAGATCCAGAGGCTACCGCTCCTGGCCCGCTGATCCAGATCCTGCTGCAGCGTTGCAGCCGCACTGAGCAGACCGGCGGACTGGTCCTGGATGCGCCGGGAGGCCTCGGCCACCTGCGCCAGCCGGGCAGTCTGGGCCAGCAGGGCCTCTATATCGGGCCGCGCCCCGCTGAAGACGGTGGCGATCTCCTGCAGCAACGCCGACACGTCGGCCGAAAGACCGGCCCCGGCCTGCAACCGGCCAAGCCCCGTCTGGAAATCGGCGGCATCCCGCTCCAGGCGGCCGGCAGCCCCAGCCAGGTCGTCCCCGGCAAGTATCCGCGCCAGATCCCGCTCCATGCGCTGCGTCAGCATGGCCTGGCGAGAAGCCAGATAGACCAGACGGGAATCAACCCCGGATTCCGCCAGCCGATCAGCCAGGGTATCGGCCCGTAGCTGCAGCCGGGGCAGCGCCTGCTCCAGGCCGGCGGCATGGGTGGCGACGGTGGCAATGACGGTCTCGTTATCCACTAGGACGGTGATGTGGCGTCGATAAGCGCTCCAGATGGATTCGGCGCCGTGCAACGAATCGGCAACGGCGGCCGGTATGGGCGGCAACCCTCGGCCGGCATCACCTTCACGCAGGTGATTCATGCCCAGATCCAGGCGATCCCGCAACCGGCGCAGTTCCGCAAAGACTGCCGACTGACCCGCCACGGCATCCCGCGACAGGGCCGCCAGTCGCTGAGACATCAGTCGCTGCTCGGAAGCCAGGGCGGCATGCTCGCGGCTGTTACCCACCTGCCCCGCATGGAGCACGAAAGCCATCACGGTCAGCAGCATCAGGACGACCAGCAGGCCGGCAAGCAACAGCATCCCCCGACTGATGCCCAGCCGGCCTGTTGCGTCACTTGAAGACGATCTCATCAGCTTGATTCCTCGACCCATTGCGCCCTTGAAGACGGCTCAACACCCTGCATGTACCCGCGGCTCACGCGGAGATATTCATGAAATCCGGATCATCCACCAGCTTCCAGGGACTGAATACGGCCAGATGCTCGGCACCTCGTCGGCAGGCCCCCGCCAGATACGGCCTGAACGGTTCGTCCACCGGCGGTAGCTCTTCCGTACGCTCCTGCTTCCAGTAGTGTTTCATCCCCATCACGGCCTCCACCATGAGACCGGCGTAGACCCCCTGGTGACTCATCACCAGCAGGCGGTGCCGCCGCGCCTCGCCGGCGAGATTCCCGCCGAACAGGAAACCATGCAAGTCCATCATGGGTAGCAGATTGCCGCGCATGTTGGCGATGCCCAGGGCCCAGTGCTTGACCCCCGGCACACGGGTAAACGGGGGCGGGGTCACGATTTCCGCCACCTGATCCATCGGGGCCAGCAATGACCGGCCATGTAATTGGAACAGGACCCCTTTCCATGCCCCGCGAAGCTCATCCTGGATCGGAAACTGCCCGCCCAGGGAACGCCCCTTGCGCTCCACTTCCAGCAGGTAGGAAAACGGGTCTTCCATTGCGTTCGTGGTCACGACAGCCCCCCTCAGGACAGGATCTCCTTGAGAATCCTGATCAGATCCTTTTCGCGCACCGGCTTCACGATGTAGTCGCGGGCGCCCTGCCGCATGGCCCAGACCTTGTCGGTTTCCTGGTCCTTGGTGGTCACCATGATGACGGGAATGCCGGCGGTGAGCGGGTCCTGGGAAAGCTGGCGGGTCGCCTGAAATCCATTCAGCCCCGGCATGACCACATCCATCAGTATCAGATCGGGCTTGACCTCACGGGCCCGGGACATGCCTTCCTCGCCGGATGAGGCCGTGACCACCGTATAGCCATGCTTTTCCAGCATGGAGCTGATCACATGAAGCTCGGTGGGGGAGTCATCGACCACCAGGATACGCGCCATGACAACGTCTCCGAATTGATTCCTGCCCCGGATCGAATCCTGAGGGGCCTGTGCATGCATGACAGGTGTCCACCGGGCGCCTTCCCGGCCGCCACAGGCGCGACACCATGAACCGTTACTGTTTCCGGACGTGCTGGCGAATGGCCCCCAGCAGATCATCCCGGGTGAAGGGCTTGGTCAGATACTGCTCCGAACCCACGATCCTGCCCCGGGCCTTGTCGAAGATGCTGTCCTTGCTGGACAGCATGATCACGGGAGTCTGCCGAAATACCCGGTTGTGCTTGATCAGCGCGCAGGTCTGATAGCCATCCAGGCGAGGCATCATGATATCCACGAAAATGATGTCCGGCTTATGCTCGGCAATCTTGGCCAGGGCCTCAAAACCGTCCGTGGCGGTCACCACCTCACAGCCGTGTTTCTTCAGCAGTGTCTCGGCAGTGCGACGGATGGTCTTGCTGTCGTCGATCACCATGACCTTGAGACCGGAGAGATCCTCTTGGCCGACATTGTCATCCTGGGTGTATTCGTTCACACCGCCCCCGATACATCATTGTTTGCAGACAGGGCCTTGAATTTACTCCATGGTCTGGAGGGTATCAAACAAAACTGCCGGCATGGTTTCACAACACGGGGTGGTGAGAAATCTTTGTCAGTCATTTATCTTGTGCGCATGTCGAACAAATTGCATCCACTCTTCCCCAGATCGTACGAGGTTGCCCGATGAACGGCGCTCCGACCCGCCTGGGTGTGGTCATGGACCCCATCCAGACCATCCAGGTCAAGAAGGACTCCACCCTGGCCATGCTGCTGGCTGCCCAGGGACGCGGCTGGCAGCTTCACTACATGGAGCAGCAGGACCTGTGGATGACGGCCGGCCGGGTCCATGCCGCCTCCCGTCGCCTGACGGTACGGGACGACCCCGATCACTGGTTCGAACTGGGCCGGCCGGAAGAACATCCCCTGGCGGCGCTGGATGTGGTGCTGATGCGCAAGGACCCCCCGTTCGACATGGAATACGTCTACAGCACCTACCTGCTGGAACTGGCAGCCGCCGAGGGCTGCCTGGTGGTGAATCGCCCCGACAGTCTGAGGGATGCCAACGAAAAGCTCTATACCGCCTGGTTTCCCCGGTGCTGCCCGCCCAGTCTGGTGACCCGCAGTCCGACCCGCATCCGCCAGTTCATGGCCCAACAGGGGGAGATCGTGGTCAAACCCCTGGACGGCATGGGAGGAGCATCGGTATTCCGTCTGGTCCCGGGCGACACCAACACCGGCGTGATCCTGGAAACCGTCACCGATCACGGGCGTCGCAGCGTCATGGCGCAACGCTTCCTGCCCGAGTACCGCCAGGGCGACAAGCGCATCCTGCTGGTGGACGGCGAGCCCGTCCCCTATGCCCTGGCCCGCATCCCGGCGGAAGGCGAGGGGCGTGCCAACCTGGCCGCCGGCGGCCGTGGCGAAGGGGTCCCGCTCACTGAACGGGACCGCTGGATCTGCAGTCAGGTGGGGCCGACCCTCAAGGAAAAGGGATTGATCTTCGTCGGTCTGGACGTGATCGGTGACTACCTCACCGAAATCAATGTCACCAGCCCCACCTGCATCCGGGAACTGGATGCCCGGTTCGGGCTGGATATCGGTGGACAGCTGATGGATGCCATCGCCCGCTACCTGGGAGCCCGTCCATGACCCGCTACCAAAGCAAGATGTCGCCGGGCATGCGCTTCGCCCAGGCACTGGCAGCCTTGAGCCTGGTCCTGCTGCTCGGTGCCTGCGAGCGACCGGAGATCCACCGGGATCGTTTCATCGCCTTCGGCACCCTGGTGGAACTCAATGTCTACACTGCGGACCGGGAACTGGCCGCCCGGGCCTCCGAGTCGGTGCGGACCGACCTGGAGTACATGCATCGGGCCTGGCACGCCTGGGAACCCGGCCCCATGGGTCGGACCAATGAACTGCTGGCTACCGGTCTGCCCTTCTCCGCCAACCCCTCCGTGCTGCCCCTGATCCTGGATGCCCGGCGCCTGTCCGAGGCCAGCGAGGGCCTGTTCAATCCAGCCATGGGCGCCCTGTTCGCCCTCTGGGGCTTTCAGTCGGACGAACCCCGGGGGCCGCCCCCGGACCCGGAACAGATCCGGACCATCCTGGAGCAGGCCCCGAGCATGGCCGATATCGAGATCGACGGCATCCGCATGCGCAGCCGTAACCCGGCGGTACGGCTGGACCTGGGCGCCTACGCCAAGGGCTACGGTATTCATCAGGCCATGGAGCACCTGCGTGAGATGGGCGTGGAAAACGCCATCCTCAATGCCGGCGGCGACCTGCGGGCCATCGGCCGCCCGGGCAACCGCCCCTGGCGCATCGGTGTTCGCGCCCCGGACGGACAGGGCGTCCAGGCCGCCATCGAGACCCGCGGCGATGAGGCGATCTTCACCTCAGGGGATTACGAACGCTATTACCTTCATGAAGGGAAGCGCTATCACCATATCCTGGACCCCCGCAGCGGACAGCCTGCCCGCGGCACCCATTCCGTGACCGTCATCCATCACAATGCCGCCGAGGCCGATGTGGCCAGCACCGCCCTGTTCATCGCCGGCCCCGGGGACTGGCCCGGGATCGCGGCTCGACTGGGGGTCGACAAGGTGATGCTGATCGATGACGACGGCATTGCCCACCTGACCCCCGCCATGGAAAAACGGGTGAAATTCGAAGGCACACCGCCGGAGATACGCATCACCCCCCTGCCATGATGACCCGTGCCGACGCCTTCGTGATCCTGCTCGCCACCCTGCTGGTGGTGGGCAGCTATGCCTGGCTGTGGACACCGTCCACCCCTGCCACCCAGGTGCGGGTCGTGGCCGGTGACCGTGAGATCGCCCGCCTGCCCCTGGATCAGCCCCGGCAACTGGAAGTCTCCGGACCTGCCGGCATCACCGTAGTGGAGATCCGCGATGGCGCAGCCCGCTGCGCCGCTTCACCCGGCTCCCAAGGTATCTGCCAGCAGGCCGGCTGGCTGCGCCGGGCGGGCGACATGGCTGTGAGCCTGCCCAACCGGGTCATCATCGAGGTGCTGGGAGACGAGTGGGCGTTCGACAGCGTGAATTATTGATGCAGCTGCCGACCACCCGCGAAGACCATCGCATTGCCTGGTTGGCCGCCCTGGCCATCGCCGTGCATATCCTGGAGGCCGCGATTCCAAGCCCCCTGCCCGGCGTCAAGCCGGGGCTGGCCAACGTCATCACGGTACTGGTGCTGATGCTGTTCGGCTGGCGCATGGCGGTGTGGGTCACCCTGCTGCGGGTGCTGGCGGGCAGCTTGGTCATCGGCACCTTCCTCAGCCCCACCTTCCTGCTCAGTGCCGCCGGTGCCGGCTGCAGTCTGGCCGTGCTGGGCTTGGCCCACCGACTGGCAGGCACCCGGCTGAGCCCCCTGGGCCTGTGCGTCCTGGCGGCCCTGGCCCACATGACGGGCCAATTCCTGCTGGCCTGGTGGCTGTTCATTCCCCACCCGGCCCTGCTCAAGCTGCTGCCGGTCCTGCTGAGCTTTTCCCTGGTGTTCGGGCTGGTGAGCGGTACAATAGCCGCCATGATGTACCAGCAGGTGTCCCGACCCTCGTGAACGCCATGACGGCCGACGCCGCCCCCATCACCGCCACCGACCGAATGGGTCTGGCCCTGTTCGTGGCCGTCGCCGTGCACGG
Source organism: Ectothiorhodospira lacustris (assembly GCF_022227785.1). Classification (NCBI taxonomy): domain Bacteria; kingdom Pseudomonadati; phylum Pseudomonadota; class Gammaproteobacteria; order Chromatiales; family Ectothiorhodospiraceae; genus Ectothiorhodospira; species Ectothiorhodospira lacustris. Next base: position 25,801 of record NZ_JAJNQM010000015.1, read on the forward strand.
CATCGTGATCTTCGGCCTGGGATTCGAATTTTCCTTCAGCCGGCCCAAGGCACAGAACCCGACCGTGGATGTGGTCCTGGTCCGGACGCAGTCGGAGACACCTCCGGAAGCAGCGGAGCTGCTGGCCCAGGCAGACCAGACGGCCAGCGGCCGGGAAGATCCCGAAGGCCGCCCCGGCAGCCCCGTCACCGCGCCCATCCCCCTGCCCACCGACGGCCTGGCCCGGGAGCAGAGCCGGGCGGCCGCGCCCGAACCGGTGCCCATGGAACAGATGGAGGTGATCACGGCGCTCGCGCCCCGGACCCCGCCGGTGCCCGAAAAGGTCACGGAAGCCCCCACCCCCGAGCACCCCCTGAGCGCTCGGGAGCTGATGGAACGCAGCCTGGAGATGGCCCGGCTCAGCTCGGAACTGAGCGAGCAGGATAGCTACCAGGCCCCGCGCACACGCACCCATTACGTGGATGCACTAAGCGCCAAGTCCGCGGTGGAAGCGGCCTATGTGGATGCCTGGGTGCGCAAGGTGGAACAGGTGGGCAATCTCAACTACCCGGACGAGGCCCGCCGTCAGCGGCTCAACGGCTCTCTGGTCCTGAGCGTTCTCATCGATCGGGAGGGCCGGGTCCTCAGCATCGAGGTCGGCGCCAGTTCCGGTGAACGGGTGCTGGATGATGCCGCCCGGCGCATCGTGGAACTGGCCGGCCCCTACGCGCCCTTCCCCGCCGAGATGCGCCGCACCTATGACCAGCTCATGATCACCCGCACTTGGGTATTCCAGGGCAACCAGGGCGTCAGAACCCGCTGAAGCGACCGGCGCAGCGGGCTAAATCCGGAACCGTCCCACCCGGTCCTGCAGTTCTGCGGCAAGCCGGGCCAGCTCGTCGCTGGCGGCGGCGATCTGGGTGGAACCGTCCGCTGCCTGCTCCACCCCACTGCTGATGCGGACCAGGGAGCGGTTGACGTCCTCGGCCACCGCCGACTGCTCCTCGGCCGCACTGGCGATCTGGGTGTTCATGTCGTTGATGGTGCTGATGGTCTGAGTGATGGTCCGCAGGGCCTCGGCGGCTCGCTCGGCCGAGGCCACACCGTCGGTGGCCTTGGCATGTCCGGCATCCATCACCCGGGCGGCAGCCCGGGCCGCGGACTGGAGCTTCTCGATGATCCCGTTGATCTCCTGGGTGGAAGACTGGGTCCGGGTGGCCAGGCTGCGTACCTCGTCCGCCACCACGGCAAAGCCCCTTCCCTGCTCCCCGGCCCGGGCCGCCTCAATGGCGGCGTTCAGGGCCAGCAGGTTGGTCTGTTCGGCAATGCCGCGGATCACCTCCAGCACAGTGCCGATGGACTCGGCATCGTCCTGAAGGCGGTGGATCACCGCCACCGCCTCCTGGACCTCCCGGGCCAGTTCACCCACCTCCCGGGAGGTTTGCTGCACCACCCGAGCACCATCCTGGGCAGCCCGATCCGAAGACGAAGCCGCATCCGCGGCCAGGGAGGCGTTGCCCGCCACCTGGGTGACGGTGGCGGCCATCTGAGTCATGGCGGTGGCCACCTGTTCGGTCTCCGACTGCTGTTGCAGGACCTGTTCGCTGGCCTGGCGACTGGACACCGCCAACTGCTCCGCCGCCGCACCCAACTGGCCGGTGGCCACGGAGACCTGTCTCACCAGGGTGTGCACCCCGCTCACGAAGGTGTTGAAGCTGCGCGCCAGATCGCCGAATTCATCGTGGCGGTTGTCCCTCAGCCTCTGGGTAAGGTCCCCATCCCCCGCGGCAATCCGGTCCAAAGCCAGGCGGGTTTCCGTCACCGGGCTGACGATCATCCGCGCTACCAGAAGGATAATGCCCACCAGCAACAGCAACGTGATCACGAACACCAGTACCAGGGTCAGGGTCAGCTCCCGAGCCGTGGCCATCAGGTAGTCGGCAGGAATGGCCACGGCCATGGACCAACCCGGCGTATGGGGAATGGAGTGATACGCCACCTTATAGGCACGCCCGTCATGCAGCGCCAAGTCTGCCAGTCCCTGCCCGCCGTCCACCATGCGCCGCGCCAGCCCCGCATAGTCCTGCCCGCGGGACTCCAGGGCATTGGAAGTCATGCGCAGGTCGGCATCAGGATGGGCGATGTAAACGCCCTGGGAACCCAGCGCCCAGGCAATGGCGCCTGACTGATCCACGGCGTCGCCGACGATATCCGTCAAGGTATCCAGCGTCACCGTCACCGCCACCAGACCGATGACTTCACCCCGGGCGTCCTTGACGGCGTGGGCGAATACCGTGATCGCATTCCCTGTACTGCGGGAATAGACCGGGTCGGTCACCAGTGCTTCACGGGTCTTGCTGCGCACAATCTGCTGAAAATAGGCCCGATCAGCCAGATTGGAACGGTGGCGATTGTGGTAAAAGGCTTCCCCTTCCGTGTTCAGGAAGAACAGCACCTCGTACTCATCGCTCATGTGTGCGCCGAAATGCTCCAGCAGTTGCGAGATGGCATCGGTATCTCCCGAACTCAGGACATGCGTCTGAGCCAGGGTGCGCACCACCGCCATGTGGGATTCCACCCACCAGCCCACGCTTTCGGCACCTCCCGACGCCATGGTTGCGGCGGAGTCCTCTATGATCGCCACCACCCGGTGATTGACCTGGGAAATGACGATGACGGCCACCAATCCAAAAGCCAGCGCCATCGGCACACCGAAAAGGACCAGCATTTTGGGCAGAAGCCGGAGTCGGTTAAGCATCTCACCATCCTGAAAAAAGCGCCGCTCAACACATTGCGGCACGAAGACCGCAGTTTGCTATCGAAACATTCTTCTCAAGGTGGCGGCCCCCCGGCCGGAATCTTGAGATTCAGGCAATACCCATCGCATTTCGGGTTCAGCCGATTCCGAAGCGGCAGGACACATGGTGGGCAACGGCACTCAGCCCAGGGCCGGACCGGACAAGGCCGACAATCATCGGTGACGCTACGACCGGACATGGGGACAGTGTACACTAGACGCCGGATTCAGCCGCGACACCCAGACCTATGCGTAGCGCGAACTTCACAGACCAGTTCCTGATCGCCATGCCCACCCTGGCGGACCCCAACTTCCATCATGCCGTCACCTACCTGTGCGAGCACACGGATGAGGGGGCCATGGGCATCGTCATCAACCATCCCACGGATCTCACCCTGGAGATGGTGCTGGACCACATGGGCATCAGTGCCAAGGTGCCCACCGGTCAGGTCCGGGTCTATAACGGCGGCCCGGTGCAGCCGGACCGTGGTTTCATCCTGCACCCGGCCGATCGTCGCTGGACCTCCACCATGCAGGTGAGCGACGGCATCGCCGTCACCACCTCCCGGGATATCCTGGAGGCCATGGCCGAAGGGGGCGGTCCCGACACCTACCTGATCGCCCTGGGCTATGCCGGCTGGGGGCCGGGGCAACTGGAGCAGGAAATCGGAGAAAACGCCTGGCTCACCTGCCAAGCGGACGTGGACATCCTGTTCCGGCAGCCGGCGGAAAAACGTTGGCAGGCTGCCGCCGGTCAGCTCGGAGTGGACCTATCCCTCATGAGCGGCCAGGCAGGTCATGCCTGATACCCGCACCCTGCGCCGCAAGAGGGACCAGGACATCGGCACACCCGGCACGGTCTTCGGCCTGGACTACGGGGAAAAACGGATCGGCGTGGCCGTAGGCAATGGGGTCACCCGCACCGGCACCCCCCTGGAGACCCTGCCTGCCCGCAACGGCATCCCCGACTGGCAGCGCCTGGACACCCTGATCCGGGAATGGCAGCCGACCCTGCTGGTGGTGGGCCTGCCCGGCACCCCGGACGGCAGTGAACACCCACTGGCCCGCCGTATCCAGGCCTTCTGTGACCGCCTGCGGGCCCGCTACGCCCTGCCGGTGCGGCAGGTGGACGAACAGTTCAGTTCTGCCGAGGCGGAGTCCCATCTCAAGTCCCAGCGCCGGGAAGGCCGGCGGGGGCGCATTCGCAAGGAAGACGTCGATGCCGTCGCAGCGGCCGTCTTCCTGGAACACTGGCTTGCCCAAGAGATCGTTTCATGACCGAACCTGTCAGCACCCTTCTGGACCGCATGGCGGAGGCCCTGCGCCGCCACCTGTCGGAGCAGCACATCAAGGACCCCGCCCTGGTGGGCATCCATACCGGCGGGGTCTGGGTAGCCGAACAGCTGCACCGGCGCCTGGGTCTGAACGAACCCCTGGGCAAACTGGACATCTCCTTTTATCGGGACGACTTCAGCCGCATGGGCATGCACCCCCAGGTGCGGCCGTCCTCCCTGCCCTTCGCCGTGGATGAGCGCCATATCCTGTTGGTGGACGATGTCCTGTTCACCGGCCGCACCATCCGCGCCGCCATGAACGAATTGTTCGACTATGGTCGCCCGGCCTCCGTGATGCTGGCCGTGCTGGTGGAACGGGACGGACGGGAACTGCCCGTCCAGGCCCAGGTGGTGGGCCGGCACCTCAAGCTGCGTGCCGACGAGCAGGTGAAGCTGCGGGGACCCGACCCCCTGCGTCTGGACATCGTCAAACTGGAGCCTGCGTCATGATCGATCAGGATAGCCCGGCCAAATCCCGACCCGCCGCCGGTCCCCTGCCACCGTCCCTGCAGTTCAATGCCCAGGGGCGGCTGCGGCACCTGCTCACCATCGAGGGACTCTCGGGGGCCCTGATCACCGAGATCCTGGACACCGCCGAGTCCTTTGCCGGAATGAATGCCCAGTCGGTGAAGAAAGTGCCCCTGCTGCGGGGCAAGACGGTGATGAACCTGTTCTTTGAGGCCAGCACCCGGACCCGGACCACTTTCGAACTGGCGGCCAAGCGCCTGTCGGCGGATGTGCTGAACATCAACATCAGCACCTCGGCCACGGTGAAGGGCGAAAGCCTGCTGGACACCCTCAGAAACCTCCAGGCCATGTACGTGGACATGTTCGTGGTGCGCCACGCGGACAGCGGCGCGGCCCACTTCATCGCCCGCCATGTGGCGCCCCATGTGAGCGTGCTCAATGCCGGCGACGGCCGCCACGCCCACCCCACCCAGGCCCTGCTGGACATGTTCACCATTCGCCGACACAAGGGGGATTTCACCCGCCTGAAGGTGGCCATCGTGGGTGACATCCTGCATTCCCGGGTGGCCCGTTCCCAGATCCACGCCCTCAACCTGCTCAATACCGGCGAAGTCCGGGTGATCGGCCCCAAGACCCTGCTGCCTGCCTATGTGGAGGATCTGGGGGTGCATGTGTTTCACGATATCCGCGCCGGCCTCAAGGACGTGGACGTGATCATCATGCTGCGCCTGCAGAAGGAACGGATGGAAAGCGGCCTGCTGCCCTCCGAGCACGAATTCTTCCAGCTCTGGGGTCTGACCGAAGAACGCCTGGCCCTGGCTGCGCCGAACTGCATCGTCATGCATCCGGGACCTGCCAACCGCGGCGTGGAGATCGACTCCCGGGTGGCGGATGGCCCTCAGTCGGTCATCCTGGAACAGGTCAGCAACGGCATCGCCGTGCGCATGGCGGTGATGTCCACCATCATGGGCGGCAGCGTGAATCAGGGGGGCTCGGCATGAAACTGCTGATCGAACAGGGCCGGGTAATCGATCCGGACAACGGTGTGGACCAGGTCACGGATCTATACATCCAAGGAGAGGAGATCGTTGCCCTGGGAGCCCCCCCGACCGAGGATTACAGCCCGGACCGGCGCATCAATGCCCATGGCCGCTGGGTACTGCCCGGCCTGGTGGACCTGTCCGCCCGACTGGGTGAACCGGGACATGAGCAAAAGGCCACCATCGCCTCCGAAACCCGCGCCGCGGCCAGTGCGGGCATCACGACCCTGGTGTGTCCGCCGGACACCAGTCCGGTGGTGGATTCTCCGGCCCAGATCGAACTGATCAACCGCCGTGCCCGCCAGGCCTGCGGTGTCCGGGTCCATGCCCTGGGTGCCCTGACGGCGGGCCTCAAGGGGCAGCAGCTGTCCGACATGGCGGCCCTGAGACGGGCCGGTGCCCTGGGCATGAGCCAGGCCCTGCGGCCCATGGGCAGTCACCTGCTACTGCGCCGAGCCCTGGAATACGCCGCCAGCCATGACATCACCGTGTACCTGCATCCCATCGACTGGTCCCTGGCGGGCCAGGGCTGTGCCCATGAAGGGGCGGTAGCCACCCGTCTGGGCCTGCCGGGCATCCCGGAAGCAGCGGAAACCGCTGCCCTGGGCGTGCTGCTGGCCCTGGCGGCCCAGACCGAGGCGCGCATCCATGTCTGCCGACTCTCCACAGCGCGCGGGGCCGCCATGGTGGCCCGAGCCATCGAAGACGGCCTGCCGGTCACCGCCGATGTCTGCGCCCATCAGCTGTTCCTGACCGAGATGGATGTGGCGGATTTCAACAGCCTGTGTCACGTGATACCGCCGCTGCGCACCCTGCGGGACCGGGACGGCCTGCGCAAGGCCGTGGCAGAGGGCGCCATCGCAGCCATCTGTTCGGACCACCAGCCCCAGGAGGCGGACGCCAAGCTGGCGCCCTTCCCGGCCACCTTGCCGGGCATGTCCACCCTGGAGACCCTGCTGCCTCTGGCACTGCGGCTGGCGGAAGAGGGAGTGCTGCCGCTACCCGAAGCGATAAGGCGGATCACGGCGGGGCCGGCCCGCATCCTGGGACTGAAGGTGGGCACCCTGGGCGTGGGCGCCCGGGCGGACATCGCCATCGTCGACCCGGAGCGGGGCCATGCGCCGGGGCCGGACAACTGGCTCAGCGCCGGACGCAACAGCGCCTTCTTCGGCTGGGACTTCCGGCCTCGGGTAACGCACACCCTGGTGGCGGGACGGGTGATCTTTGAATTGCAGGCCCGACAGGTATAAGCGGGGCCTTTTGTGGAGACTCTCTGATGAACAAACCCCATCGCGGGACCATCTTCGTGGAAGATGCCCCGATCCTGTCCCATACCGCCCATGCGGGTGATCAGCACGTCCTGCGGGTAAAGGCGCCCCAGTGTGCCGCCCATGCGCGGGCCGGCTGCTTTGCCCATCTGCAGTGCGATCCCCAGTTACCCATGCGCCGCCCGCTGTCCATCATGCGGGTGGATGCCCATGAGGGCTGGGTGGAATTTCTCTACAAGGCCGTAGGCCAGGGGACACAGCTACTTTCCCGACGTCAGGTAGGTGAGAAGATCAACCTGATGGGACCCATCGGCAAGCCCTTCACCCTGCCCCATGGGGATCGCCCCCGCGCCCTGTTGCTGGGCGGCGGTGTGGGTATCCCGCCCATGGTGTTCCTGGCCGACGCCATGCGCAAGGACCCGGTGAGCGAGCCGTTCGTGATCATGGGCTCCGAAGTCCCCTTTCCTTTCAAGGCGTCTCCCTCCCGCATCCTGGTCCCGGGCATGCCGGAGGGGGTGATTGCCGCCATGCCCCTGCTGGAAGACTGGGGTGTGCCCTCCCGGCTCACCAGCCTGGCAGGCTTCCCCGGTTGCCATGAAGGTTATGTGACGGATCTGGCCCGCCACTGGCTGGACGCCCTGTCACCGGAACAGCGTCGACAAGTCCAGGTCTATGCCTGCGGGCCCCATGCCATGCTGGAGGCCTGTGCCGCCCTGGCCCGGGAATACCACCTGCCCTGCCAGGTTTCCCTGGAGGAATACATGGCCTGTGCCGTGGGCGGCTGTGCCGGCTGCGTGGTCAAGGTGCAGACGGACCAAGGCAGCAGCATGAAGCGGGTCTGCGTGGACGGGCCGGTGTTTGAGGCGAAGTCGGTGTTCGGCTGAGCAAGAGACAGCCGCTTTCCGCTATTCCTTGATTTTGGTTTCGGACAATGGCCGCAGGGTTTCGTCGAAGCCCTTGCGGCCGTCGTTCTTGCCGCGGATGGCAGGATCGCTGTCTCCAGGCATGGCCAGGTCGTCATCGTCCTTCTTGAGGCTCTTCACTCCGCCACCGAAGTGGATGCGCCATTCCAGATCGCCTCGGGAGTCGGCCTTGGCCAGGGCCTCCGGCAAGGTCACCAGTCCGGCCTTGTAGAGTTCGAACAGGGACTGATCGAAGGTCTGCATGCCCACTGACCCGCCCTTTTCCATGACTTGCTTGATGGCATTGATCTCGCCCTTGCGGATCAGTTCGGAGATATAGGGGGTGTTCACCATCACTTCCACCGCCGGCAACCGATTGCCCTCCTTACCCAGCAACAGGCGCTGGGAAACGATGCCCCGCAGGTTCAGCGACAGGTCCATGAGAATCTGCTGCTTGGACTCGGGGGGAAAGAAGTTGATGATGCGGTCCAGGGCCTGATTGGCGTTCACCGCGTGCAGGGTGGACAGGGCCAGATGGCCGGTATCCGCATAGGCGATGGCGGCCTTCATGGTATTGAGATCCCGCACCTCGCCGATCATGATCATGTCCGGCGCCTCACGCATGGCTTCGCGCAGGGCATTGTCATAGGACAGGGTGTCCAGCCCCACCTCTCTCTGACCGATGATGGACTTCTTGTGAGTAAAGCTGTACTCGATGGGGTCTTCGATGGTCAGGATATGGCCGGTGGTCGTGCTGTTGCGATGGTCGATCATCGAGGCCAGGGTGGTGGACTTACCCGATCCGGTGGCCCCCACCACCAGGATCAGGCCGTTGTCATGCATGACCAGTTCCTTGAGCACCGGCGGCAGTTTGAGCTGCTCGATGGTGGGGATCTCGCTTTTGATGAAGCGGATCACCATGGAGACCTCGCCCCGTTGCACGTAGATGTTCACCCGGAAACGCCCCAAGCCCTCCAGCGAGATCCCCAGGTTCATCTCCTTGTCCTGCTCGAAGGTCTTGATCTGACGCTCATCCATGATGTCATAGGCCATCTCCTTGACGGCCCCCGGCTGCAACGGCTGCCGACTGATGGGACGGATATCCCCCTCAATCTTGACGCAGGCGGAAGCCCCTGTCGTGAAGAACAGGTCGGAGGCGTTCTTCTGGGCCATCAACTTGAGATAGGGTTCAATGAGCATGGTCGTTCAGGCGCCGGTTATTTGAGCAGCCCGGATTCCTCCGGGGTGGCCTCCACCTCCAGTCCACCCGTGTCATCCAGCAGGTTCTGTCCACGGGCACGCTTACTGTCCAGCTTGATGCGCAGACGCAGGTCATTGACGGAGTCGGCGTTACGCAGGGCGTCCTCGTAGGTGATCCTGCCGATCTCGAAAAGCTGGAACAGGGCCTGATCGAAGGTCTGCATGCCCGCTTCGGTGGACTTGGCCATGAGCGACTTCATCTCATGGATCTCGCCCTTGAAGATCAGGTCCGACATCAGCGGGGTGTTGATCATGACCTCCACCGCCGGCACCCGTCCCTTGCCGGTGGCCAGGGGAATCAGGCGCTGGGACACCACCGATTTGAGGTTCAGTGACAGATCCATCAGCAACTGCTGGCGGCGCTCCTCGGGAAAGAAGTTGATGATGCGATCCAGGGCCTGGTTGGTGCTGTTGGCATGCAGCGTTGTCAGGCACAGATGACCGGTCTCGGCGAAGGCAATGGCATAGTCCATGGTCTCGCGGTCGCGGATCTCGCCGATGAGGATCACGTCCGGGGCCTGGCGCAGGGTGTTCTTGAGGGCAATCTCGTAGTTTTCCGTATCCACCCCGACCTCACGCTGAGTCACCAGGCAGTTAACGTGGGAGTGAACGAACTCGATGGGATCCTCGATGGTGACGATATGCCCGTAGCTGTTCTGATTGCGATAACCCACCATGGCGGCCAGGGAGGTGGACTTGCCGGAGCCGGTGCCCCCCACGAAGATCACCAGACCGCGGCGGGTCATGGAGACATCCTTGAGCTGTATGGGCAGACCCAGATCATCCAGGGAGGGGATATCCGAGGTGATCACCCGCAGCACCATGCCCGAAGAGCCCCGCTGGGTGAAGGCATTCACACGGAACCGGGAGATCCCGGGCAGGCTGATGGCGAAATTGCACTCCTGGGTGCGCTCGAACTCCGCCGCCTGGCGATCATTCATGATGGAGCGCACCAGCACCTGGGTATGGGCCGGTGACAGCGGCTGATTGGTGATGGGCGTCATCTTGCCATCAATCTTCATGGACGGCGGCGCACCCACGGTGATGAACAAGTCCGACCCCTTCTTGCTCAGGAGAGTCCTGAGCAGATCGTGCATGAAACGTATGGCCTTGTCGCGATCCATGGAACAGCACCTCGTGCGGTCGGTGGCGAGTGACGCAGGCTACAGATGGTCCGGGTTGGCGGCCTTTCGGCGAGCCTCTTCCTTGCTGATCAGACCCCGCTGCAGGAGCTCCTTGAGGCTCTGGTCCAGGGTCTGCATGCCGACGCCCTGGCTGGTCTGGATGGCGGAATACATCTGCGCGATCTTGTTCTCGCGGATGAGATTGCGCACCGCCGGGGTGCCCAGCATGATCTCGTGGGCGGCACAGCGGCCGCCACCAATCTTCTTCATCAACGTCTGCGAGATGACCGCCCGCAAGGATTCCGAAAGCATGGCCCGCACCATATCCTTTTCCGCGGCGGGAAAGACGTCGACGATACGGTCGATGGTCTTGGCGGCGGAGCTGGTATGCAAGGTGCCGAAGACCAGATGGCCGGTCTCGGCTGCGGTCAGTGCCAGGCGGATGGTTTCCAGGTCACGCATTTCCCCCACCAGAATGGTGTCCGGGTCTTCGCGCAGGGCGGAACGCAGCGCCTCGTTGAACCCCAGGGTATCCCGGTGCACCTCGCGCTGGTTCAACAGGCATTTCTTGGACTCGTGGACGAATTCGATGGGGTCTTCCACCGTGAGGATATGGCCGTACTCGGTCTCATTCTTGTGATTGACCATGGCCGCCAGGGTGGTCGACTTGCCCGATCCGGTGGGTCCGGTCACCAGCACGATGCCGCGGGGATATTCGGAGATCTTCTCGAAGATCTTGGGACAGCCCAGCTCTTCCAGGGTCAGGATCTTGGTGGGAATGGTACGGAAGACGGCGCCGGCACCCCGGTTATGATTGAAGGCGTTGACACGAAAGCGGGCCAGCCCCGGGATCTCGAAGGAGAAGTCGGTTTCCAGATGCTCCTCGAAATCCTTGCGCTGCTTGTCGTTCATGATGTCGTACACCATGCCGTGGACTTCCTTGTGTTCCATGGCGGGTACATTGATCCGGCGAACGTCGCCATCCACGCGGATCATGGGCGGCAGGCCCGCGGACAGATGCAGGTCGGAGGCACCGTTCTTGACACTGAACGCCAGCAATTGGGTGATATCCATCCAGCCCCCTATGTTGAATTCGACGTCCTGTCCTGCACCTTGCCCCGGGGATCCGGCCACAGGGACCCGCGGAGTACAAACGGGCACAGCGCAACAGGTGACGCAGGTTTCAAGCGAATATAGCATAGCCCCATGAACCAGATATGCGAACGAATCCGGGCCATGCATGGCCGTATCCAGACAGCCGCCGAACGGTTCGGACGGCGCCCCGAGGACATCCGGCTGCTGGCGGTGAGCAAGACCCACCCGGCCGCCACCGTCGCCGCGGCCCTGGCCTGCGGCCAGCAAGCCTTCGGGGAAAACTATGCCTCGGAGCTGACGGAAAAGGCGCATGCCCTTGAGGGCCGGGATGTGACCTGGCATTTCATCGGCCCGATCCAGGGCAACAAGACCCGGGCCGTCGCGGAAATCGCCCACTGGGTCCACGCCGTGGATCGGGAGCGGATCGCCCGGCGCCTCAGCGATCAGCGTCCCGAAGCACTCCCGCCACTGCAGGTCTGCATTCAGGTGAACGTCAGCGGCGAAGCCAGCAAGTCCGGCATCACCGCGGCGGCCCTCCCGGCCCTGGCGGAGACGGTGGCGACCCTGCCCCACCTGCAGCTGCGCGGCCTGATGGCCATCCCCGCCCCCAGCGAAGACTTCGACACCCAGCGCCGGGCATTTGCCCGTCTGCGACAGGCCCGGGAAGACCTGATCCGGCGCGGCCATGGACTGGATACCCTGTCCATGGGGATGAGCGACGATCTGGAAGCGGCCATTGCCGAAGGCGCCACCCTGGTGCGGGTGGGAACGGCGATCTTCGGCAGCCGTTCGGGTTAACATTGCCCCACACCCATCCCGCAGTCCAAGGACACAGATGAACGAGAACATCGCCTTTATCGGAGCCGGCAACATGGCCCGCAGCCTGATCGGCGGACTGGTGGCGGACGGCTGGAAGCCCAGTGCCCTGTGGGCCGCAGATCCCGGCGAGGATCAGCGCGCCCTCATCAGCCGGCGCTGGTCCGACGTCCACGTCACCGCCGCCAATGCCGAGGCCATCGCCCACTGCGAGGTGCTGGTGCTGGCGGTCAAGCCCCAGGTCATGGCCGAGGTGACCCGGGCCATCGCCCCCCAGGTGCAGGCCCGCAAGCCGCTGGTGGTCTCCATCGCCGCCGGGGTGCGCAGCGAGGACATCGAACGCTGGCTGGGCGGCGACCTGGCCGTGGTCCGTTGCATGCCCAACACCCCGGCCCTGGTGGGCAGCGGCGCCACCGGGCTGGCGGCCAATCCCCGGGTGGATGCCCGGCAGAGGGATCTGGCGGAATCCCTCCTGCGCGCCGTGGGCATGACCGTGTGGCTGGATGATGAAGCCCAGTTGGACGCCGTCACCGCGCTGTCCGGCAGCGGTCCGGCCTATTGCTTCCTCTTCATCGAAGCCCTGGAAGACGCCGGCGCCGCACTGGGCCTGCCTCGGGAGACGGCCCGCCTGCTGGCCCTGCAGACCGCTTTCGGGGCCGCCAAGCTGGCGCTGGAATCCGATGAGGATGCCGCCACCCTGCGTACCCGGGTGACCTCCAGGGGGGGCACCACCGAACAAGCCCTGGCGGTGCTGGAGGCCGGTGAATTTCGTGAACTCATGCAGCGCGCCCTCACCGCCGCCCGGGACCGCTCCCATGAACTGGCCGACCAGCTGGGTCGGGACTGAGGATCATCCATGTCACACGCCTTTCAAAACGCTGCCGCATTCCTGATCGGCACCCTGTTCAGCCTGTACATCCTGGCCCTGATGCTGCGCACCCTGCTGGCACTGTCGCGGGCGGATTTCTACAATCCCATCTCCCAGTTCCTGGTCACGATCACCACCCCGCCGCTGCGTATCCTGCGCCGGGTCATCCCACCCATCGGGCCGGTGGACAGCGCCGCCCTGGTCCTGATCCTGGTCCTGAAGATGCTGGAACTGGTCATCATCGCGGCCCTCTACGGGGCCGTGATCCCCCCCTTCACCTTGCTCATCGCCGGCATCCTCGCCATCGTGCGACTGGTCATCTGGATCTACATCATCAGCATCATCATCCAGGCGGTGATGAGCTGGTTCCAGGCCGGCGGTACGAGCCAGAACCCGGTGGCCGGCCTTGTCTACAGCCTCAACCGCCCCCTGCTCAATCCCATCCGCAAGGTGATGCCGCAGACCGGCATGGTGGATCTTTCCCCCCTGGTGGCCATCCTCGGCCTGAATGTGCTGCTGATCTTCATCAATGCACTCTGAGGATGAGGACGACGGCCGCTGGTGGCAGTGGCGGGACAACACCCTGGTGCTGCGGCTGAGACTGCAGCCCCGGGCCTCCAGGGAAAAGCTGGGGGACCCCCTGGGAGATCGACTGAAGGCCTACGTGACCGCGCCGCCGGTGGAAGGGGCCGCCAATGAGCGGCTACTGAAGATGGTCGCCCGCCAGTGCGGCGTGGCCCGTTCACGGGTTACATTGGAGGCGGGGGCCACGAACCGGGAAAAGACCGTCGCCGTGGTTGCCCCCGCTCGCCTCCTGCCGCCATTGGATGTCTGCAAGCCCCCGGCTACCAGGTAGCAAACAACATGTAGACCCCGTAACCGGCCACGGCGGCCCCCGCCAGCCCCCGCACCCAAGCCTTTCGCACCACCGTCGCCAGACGGGCCGCAAACACCCCCATGAGCAACAGATTGGGCAGAGTGCCCAAGCCAAAGGCCAGCATCAGCGCCGCTCCCTGGACGGCACCACCGGCGGTCAGAGACCAGAACAGCACGCTGTAGACCAGGCCACAGGGCAGCCAGCCCCAGACCAGCCCCAGCGCGAGGGCCTGGGGCGGGGAGCGTACCGGCATCACCCGCCGACCCAAGGGTTCGAGCCGTCGCCACAGCATGCCGCCGGCCCGTTCCAGATACACCAGCCCGCGCCACCAGCCGGCCAGATACAACCCCAGGGCGATCATGAACAGCCCCGCCAGGATCTGCAGTCCCTGCTGGGCCTGATTCACATCCGCAAGGTGAGCGGCAAACCACCCAAGGCCCCCGGCCAGGGCACCGGCCAGGGTGTAACTCATGACCCGCCCCAGGTTGTAGGCCAGCAGAAAGGGCGCAGGCCGGAGCCGCGCCCCGGGTCCCGGGCCACGAATCCCCAGGGTGAGTGCGCCCACGATGCCACCGCACATCCCGATGCAATGCACCCCGCCCAGCAAGCCGATGACGAAGGCGGCGATGAGTGTCCCCGGTTCCATGACGCCCTAATCCGGCATCAGGTCGCGAAAATCCCGGATGGCGGCAAATTCTCCGGTGTCCACGTCAGCGGCCCGTGAGTCCGGGCGGCGGACTGCCCGCAGGTGGGCAATCCCGTAACGGTCCGCGGATCGGAGCACGTCCAGGTTGTCGTCCACGAACAGGGTACGACGGGGATCGAAGGGCTCACGTCCCTGCAGACAATCCCAGAAACGGAGGTCTTCCTTGGGGCGCCCCAGTTCATGGGCACAGATCACCCGGTGGAAATGCCCGCCGAGGGCGGTCAGGGTCAACTTCAGATCCAGCCCGCGCCGATGGGCGTTGGTCACCAGCACCAGCCGGCGGCCCAGACGCTGGACGGCGGCCAGAAAATCCGGCACATGCTCGTGGACGGCAATCAGGTGAGCCATCTCCCGCTTCAGGGCGATGATGTCCATGCCCAGTTCCTGCTGCCAGTAATCCAGACAATACCAGTCAAGGGTGCCGCGGACACCGGCATAGCGTTTCATCATCTGTGCCCGCGCCTGGGCGGGGTCCAGGCCCCGGATGTCTCCATAGCGCCTGGGCAGGTACTCCAGCCAGAAATGATTGTCGAAATGAAGATCCAGCAGGGTCCCGTCCATGTCCAGGAAAACGCTGTCCACCGACTCCCACGCCAGGGGGGCGGCTGATGGTAATGTACTCATGATGCCTCGATGTCCATCGTGCTTGAAACAACCTGACCTTGGGTGATTCTCCCCAAGCCGGACTTAGATAGTACAATCCCCAGGATATCCCGTTCCCGACGGAGGGCGACAGCATGCCGATCCACCCCCGCCAGCCGCGACTCGTCTCGACCTCGAGTCCGCCCAGCCCGTTGCGCCGCGATGCCTGAAAAGCCCAGCATCCTCAATCGCCGTACCATCGCCCGCAGCCGGCTCTTTCATGTGGAAGAGATGGAATTGCTGTTCGCCAATGGCGCCCGACGCTGCTTTGAACGCCTGGTGGGTTCCGGTCACGGGGCGGTGCTGATCGTGCCCATGCTGGATCCGGATACGGTACTGATGATCCGGGAATATGCTGCCGGCACCCAATGCTATGAACTGGCCCTGCCCAAGGGACGGGTGGAGCCCGGAGAGGACCTGCTCGACGCCGCCAACCGGGAGATCATGGAGGAAGTGGGCTACGGCGCCCACACCCTCACTCGCCTGACCGCCTTCACCGTGGCCCCCGGCTACCTGAGCCACACCACCCACATCATCCTGGCCCAGGACCTCTATCCGGAGCGCCGACCGGGAGATGAACCCGAGGATATCGAGGTCGTCCCCTGGCGTCTGAGCGAGCTGGACAGGCTCATCAGCCGGGAAGACTGCACCGAAGCCCGCTCCATCGCCGCCCTGTATCTGGTGCGCGACCGACTCAAGAGATAAGCCATGTCCCTGGACGACCTGAATCTGGAGTACCTGCTCAACAATGCCTGCCGTATCGCCCGTGAAGCGGGGGACCGCATCATGGAGATCTACGGGGAAGGCTTTCAGGTGGAGCACAAGTCCGACCGCAGCCCCCTGACCGCAGCGGACATGGCCGCCCATCGACACATCGTCGCCGGTCTGCGGGATCTGAGCCCCAGCCTGCCCATCCTGTCGGAGGAGTCGGACCAGATCCCCTTCAGTGAGCGCAGCCGCTGGCAGACCTACTGGCTGGTGGATCCGCTGGATGGCACCCGGGAGTTCATCAAGCGCAACGGCGAATTCACGGTGAACATCGCCCTGATCCATGACCATGAGCCGGTCTTGGGCGTGGTGGCCGCCCCGGCCCTTGACCGCCTCTACAGCGCCGCCCGCGGTCTGGGTGCCCATCGCCATGAGCCGGCCGCCGCGGCGGGAGAGCGGATCCAGGTGAACCGGGATCGGCGTACGCAACCGGTCATCGCCGGCAGCCGCTCCCATGGCACCGAGCGCATGCAGCAGTTTCTGGAACGGGTGGGCGAGCATGAACTCATCAGCATGGGCAGTTCGCTCAAGTTCTGCCTGGTGGCGGAAGGCAAGGCCGATCTCTATCCAAGGCTGGGCCCCACCAGCGAGTGGGATACCGCCGCGGCCCAGTGCGTGGTCTGCGAGGCCGGCGGGGTGGTCACGGACCTCAGTCTGAGTCCGCTGCGCTACAACACCCATGACGGGATACTGAATCCGGAATTCCTGGTCATCGCCGACCCGGCCCGGGGCTGGGAGGGGTATCTACCGGCATGAACGGGAGGCTCCTGTGGGAGCCGCGCCTCAGATGCGCCGCATCAGCGCCGCCTGCTGCATCAGCTGGGCGGCGATCTCCTCCACGGACATCTGGGTGATGTTCATGCAGGGAATCCCCTCCCGCTTGAGCATCCGCTCCACCGCCTTCAGTTCCCGGTTGCACTGTTCCACACTGGCATACTGGCTGTTGGGACGACGCTCGGTGCGGATCTGATGCAGCCGCTCCGCATCCACAGTCAGCCCGAACAGCTTCTTGCGATAGGGCTCCAAGGAGGCCGGTAGCGTGCCCCGGTCGAAATCATCGTCCGCCAGGGGATAATTGGCCGCCCGGATGCCGTAATTGAGCGCCAGATACATGCAGGTCGGGGTCTTGCCGGTACGGGAGACACCCATCACCACCACATCGGCGTTGGGATAGTCCCGGGTTGTCGCGCCATCGTCGTTCTGGATGGCGAAATGCAGGGCATCCATGCGCTCGGCATAGGTGCGCATGTTGCCCATGCCATGGGAGCGGCCCGCCACATGCTGAGCAGCCACCCCCAGCACCTGTTCCAGCCGCGGCGTGAAGGCATCAAAGAAATCGAAGATCAGACCCCGGCAGTGGGCCAGTTCTTCCCGGCGCCGGGCATCCACCAGGGTCGAGAACACCAGCGGCAGCTCACCATCGCTCTGGGCGGCCCGGTTGATGCGCTGCACCGCCCCGTCCATCTTCTCCTTCGAGTTGATGAAAGGCAGGCTGATGGTATTGAAATGAACCTGCTCGAACTGGGTCAGCAGGGTGTGTCCCAGGGTCTCGGCGGTAATGCCGGTCCCATCGGAGACGTAGAAGACGGAACGGGTCATGGAACGAAACGGGACCTCTTGACGGGATCATGTCCACACGGACAAAAACCGGCGTTTCCCTCCGGCAATGTGGCCCAAGGGAGACGCCGGAATGACCAGCAGCCCCCGGTTGCCCGGGGGCGGATTCCCGCAGGGACGCCCCTAGGCGTCCTGACGACCTTTGGCATCCCCGGCCAGACGCAGCCAGGTCTCCACCACGGTGTCCGGGTTCAGGGAGATGGACTCGATCCCCTGCGCCATCAACCACTCAGCCAGATCCGGGTAGTCGGACGGTCCCTGACCGCAGATGCCCACATACTTGCCGGCCTTGCGGGCCGCCTGGATGGCCAGGGCCAGCAGCTTCTTCACCGCCGGATCCCGCTCGTCGAAGGTGGCCGCCACCAGACCGGAATCCCGGTCCAGACCCAGGGTCAGCTGGGTCAGATCGTTGGAACCGATGGAAAAGCCGTCGAAGAACTGCAGGAACTCGTCGGCCATCACCGCATTGGAGGGGATCTCGCACATCATGTAGATCTTCAGGCCATTCTCACCCCGCTTCAGGCCCATCTCTGCCAGCAGGTTGATCACGCCCTCGGCCTCACCCAGGGTCCGCACGAACGGCACCATGACGACCACGTTGGTCAGGCCCATCTCGTCGCGCACCCGCCGCACGGCGCGGCACTCCAGCTCGAAGCAGTCGCGGAAATCCTCGGACAGGTAACGGGAGGTGCCCCGGTAGCCGATCATGGGGTTCTCCTCGTCCGGCTCGTAGCGCTCACCGGCCAGCAGGTTGGCGTACTCGTTGGACTTGAAATCGGACAGGCGCACGATCACCGGCTCGGGATGGAAGGCGGCCGCCAGGGTGGCGATGCCCTCCGCCAGCTTGTCCACGTAGAAGCTGACCGGATCCGGGTAGCCGGCAAAGCGCCGAGCCACTTCGTCCTTCAAGTCCGGCGGCAGGGTGTCGAAGTTGAGCAGCGCCTTGGGGTGCACGCCGATCATGCTGTTGATGATGAACTCCAGGCGGGCCAGACCCACCCCGGCATTGGGGATGTTGCGGAAGTGGAAGGCGCGACCGGGATTACCCACGTTCATCATCACCTTCACCGGTACCTCGGGCATGGAGTCGGTGCGGGTACGCAGCACCTCGAACTCCAGCTCGCCCTTGTAGATACGGCCTTCGTCGCCTTCGGCACAGCACACGGTCACGGCATCGCCTTCCTTCAGGCGGGCCGAACCATCACCACAGCCCACCACCGCCGGGATGCCCAGCTCACGGGCGATGATGGCCGCATGACAGGTGCGACCACCGCGGTCGGTGACGATGGCGGCAGCGCGCTTCATCACCGGCTCCCAGTCCGGATCGGTCATGTCGGTCACCAGCACGTCGCCGGGCTGTACCCGATCCATCTCGTCCAGGTGCATGACCACGCGCACCTTGCCCGCACCGATCTTCTGGCCGATGGCACGGCCACGAACCAGCACTTCGGTGCGGGGGGAACGGATGCGATAGCGCTCGATCACCTGGCCATCAGCCCGGCTCTCCACAGTCTCGGGACGTGCCTGCACGATGTAGAGCTGACCATCCACGCCGTCCAGGGCCCATTCGATATCCATGGGACGGCCGTAGTGCTTCTCGATGATCATGGCCTGACGACCCAGCTCTTCGAGCTGCTCGTCGGTGATGCAGAAGCGCAGGCGATCATCCTCGCCGACCGGTACGGTCCGGGTGGACTGGCCGTTCTCGCCAAAGACCATCTTGATGGCTTTACTGCCCAGATGACGGCGCAGCACGGCGGGACGAGCACCGTCCAGGGCCGGCTTGTAGAGATGGAATTCATCGGGGTTGACGGAGCCCTGCACCACGGTCTCGCCCAGCCCCCAGGAAGCGGTGACGAAGACCACATCACGGAAACCGGATTCAGTATCCAGGGTAAACATCACGCCGCTGGCGCCGATATCGGAACGGACCATGCGCTGGATACCGGCCGACAAGGCCACTTCAGCGTGGTCAAAGCCCTGGTGTACCCGATAGGAGATGGCGCGATCGTTGTACAGGGAGGCAAAGACCTCATGGATGGCCTTCAAGACGCCGTCCAGGCCACTGACGTTGAGGAAGGTTTCCTGCTGGCCCGCAAAGGAGGCATCGGGCAGGTCTTCCGCGGTGGCGGAGGAACGCACGGCCACGGTGAACTCGCCCTCGGTCTCGGCCACCATCTTGTTCCAGGCTTCGGTGATGGCTTCGTTCAGGGCCGGCGGGAACGGGGTTTCCACCACCCAGCGGCGGATCCGGGCACCGGCTTCACGCAAGGCGCTGATGTTGTCCACGTCCAGATCACCCAACAGGCCGTTGATGCGGTCCGCCAGGCCTTCGTGCTGGAGAAACTCGCGGAAGGCGGCGGCAGTGGTGGCGAAACCACCCGGGACGCGAACCCCGGCTTCGGACAGGCCATGAATCATCTCGCCCAGTGAGGCATTCTTGCCACCCACGCGGGGGACATCGTTCATTCCCAGGTCCTGAAACCAGATAACGTACTTATCCATACTCCTGCCCTGTGCATACGTGAAACGGTAATTGTAGCCGGGACCATAGCCTCAAGACGAGTATTCAGCAAAGCTATTGGCCCCAAAAAAAGACTTTTATCCTTTAATACTAAACAATCGACCGGGGAAGATTCATGGGGTCCGTCCCGAATCTCTATTACAAGCAGAATCGCCTCAAACAGCTTCGAGCCTTCTGCCGGGCTGCCCGACTGGGCAGTATCTCCATGGCGGCGGAGTCCCTGTTTCTGAGCCAGCCCGCCGTTTCCCTGCAGATTCAGGCCCTGGAGCGGGAGTTCGAGACCATCTTCTTCGAACGTCGAGGTCCCCAGATCAAGCTCACACCGGAAGGAGAAACCCTCTACAAACTCGCAGATCCCCTGGTGGAAGGTATCGACAAGCTGCAAGAGACCTTTGCCGCCAGCTTTGGCCGACTGGAATCAGGGGAACTGAACGTGGCGGCGGGGGAATCCACCATCCTGTACGTGCTGCCCGAACCCCTGCGCCGCTTCGCGGAGGTCTATCCGCACATCCGCATCAAGCTGCATAATGTGACGGGTCGCGACGGTCTGGCCATGCTGCACCGGGATGAGGTGGACTTCGCCGTGGGCTCCATGCTGGAGGTCCCGGAGGACATCACCTATCAACCCATCGTGACTTACCACCCCAAGCTCATCACCCCGAAGAACCATCCTCTGGCCGCACTGGGTGACAGGATCGAGCTGGAGGATATCAGCCCCTATGGCCTCATCCTGCCCCCTCGCCATCTATCCACCTGGCGCATCGTGGACCTGGTGTTCCGGCAGCATAATGTGGACTACCACGTCTCCCTGGAGGCCGGCGGCTGGGAAGTGATCAAGAAGTACGTGGAACTGGGACTGGGCATTTCCATCGTCACCGATGTCTGCCTCACGGGCAAGGAACAGCTGGCGGCCATGCCGCTGGATCGTTTCTTCCCCGCCCGCAGCTACGGGATCGTGCAGCGCATAGGCCGGCATCTTTCACCCCAGGCCAAACGTTTCATTACCATGATGGAAGCCGCCCATGCCGGTCCGAAAATGGGGTCCTCATCACCGTCCCGACGGGAAGAGGACGTTTAAAATTGTGAACTATTACCGATTCCTGGAGATACCCATGCATCACCCTCGGCTCCCCACGCTTGTCGCTGCCCTGTGTCTGCTCCTGTTTCCGATACAGGTTCTGGGTGACGCAGAACAGGCGCCCCCGGAGCAACAGCGGATCATGGGCTGGGTGGAACGCGTGGAGATCCTCCCCGAAGGCATCCAGCTCAAGGCCAAGATGGACACGGGCGCCACCACGTCCTCGCTCAACGCCCTCAACAAGAAGATCTTTGAGCGGGACGGCCGGGAATGGATCGCCTTCGATATCATAGATCCGGAAGACGAACAAAACACCGTACGCATCGAACGTGAAATCGCCCGCTATGTGCGCATCATCCGCCACGACGGCAACCATCAACGCCGCCCCGTGGTCCGCATCGGCCTGTGCATGGGCGAGGTCTACCGTGAAGCGGAAATGAGCCTGATTGATCGCACCCAACTTACCTATCAGGCCCTGGTGGGACGCAACCACATGAAGGAGGTGATCCTGGTGGACTCGTCAAGGACCCGCACTCAGACACCGGCCTGTACCCCACAGGGTCTTCCGCCGGAAGATGCGCCACCGGATACGGACACCACGGACCTGGACATCGAGCAGGACGAAGAAGACCCTGAAGACCGCTGATCACAACAAGGACCACCCATGTTGAAGCGTTTCCACCTCCCCCTGGTGATACTGGTACTCTGCAGTGCCAGCCTGGGCATGTTTTTCCACAAGGTCTACAACCTCGGTTTCCCCCTGCTGCCGGCACAGACCACCGACAACTGGATCGTGGAAGCGCGCGTGAGCTTCGAACCCACCGGCGGCGCCGTGACGGCGCGGGTCTTCATCCCCAACGACCCCGGGCGTTTCGCCCTGCTGGACGAGAATTTCATCTCCCGGGGCTACGGCCTCACCACGGATCTCTCCGGCGAGAACCGGGAAGCCATCTGGACCACCCGCCAGCCCAGCGGTCGCCAAAGCCTTTACTACCGCACCACGGTATCCCAACTGGAACGGGAACGCCGTACCGAGGCACCCTACCCCGGCCCGGTCAGCCTGCCCAATCTCGAAGAGCCCTATCGCTCCGCTGCCGATGCCGTGGTCCAACGGGTGCGAGAGCGTTCCGCCGACATCACCAGCTTTGCCACGGTGCTGATCCGGGACATGAACAACACCCCGGATGAAAACATGACCCTGTTCGTCTCCCGCACCGATACGGATCGGGACAAGGTCCGAACCGCCATTCAACTGCTGGCCGGCGCCCGCATTCCCGCCCGCATGGTGCACGGCATCCCCCTCAGCGACCGCGCCCGCGACCTCCAGCCCCAGGTCTGGCTGGAGGTTCACAACACCCGACAGTGGATAGCCATCAACCCCAATACCGGAGCCGTGGGCTATCCCTCCAACTTCCTGGTCTGGTGGTATGGGGATCAGGACCCGGTACGCCTGCAGCGGGCCCGCAACCCCCATATCAGTTTTGCGGTGACGCAGAACTTCCAGGATGCCGTCGACGTCGCCCAGCAGCGGGCCCAGCTGATGGACTCCCGGGCGGTGGACTTTTCCCTGTTCGGCCTGCCCATTCAGACCCAGAACATGTACCGGGTACTGCTGCTGGTCCCCGTCGGCGCCATGCTCATCGTCCTGCTACGCAACATCGTCGGCGTTCAGACGTTCGGCACCTTCATGCCCATCCTCATCGCCCTCTCCTTCCGGGAGACCCAGCTGTTGGGGGGCGTGATCCTGTTCACCCTCATCGTCTCCCTGGGCCTGGCCATCCGCTTCTACCTGGAGCGGCTCAAGCTGCTCCTGGTACCACGGCTGGCGGCGGTGGTGATCGTGGTCATCATGCTCATGCTCACCCTCAGCATCCTCAGCCATAAACTGGGCATCGAGCATGGCCTGTCCATCGCTCTGTTCCCCATGGTGATCCTCGCCATGACCATCGAACGCATGTCTCTGGTCTGGGAAGAGCACGGCCCCTCGGACGCCATCCGCCAGGGTATCGGCAGCCTGGCAGTGGCGGTGGCCGGCTACCTGCTGATGATCAACCCCTACATCGATCACATGTTCTTCGTGTTCCCGGAACTGCTGCTGATCGTGCTGGCCGTGACCCTGCTGCTGGGCCGCTACACCGGTTACCGGCTTTCCGAGCTGCTGCGCTTTCGGGCCCTGTCCGGCCGGGGGAACCCATGAAGTGGTTCATCAGCCCGAAGGAATTGCGACGGCGGGGCGTCGTCGGCATGAACCAGCGCAACGCCTGGTTCATTGCCGAGCTCAACCCCCGTCGCAACTACCCCCTGGTGGATGACAAGCTCATCACCAAAAAGCTGGCACTGGATGCGGGTATCGCGGTGCCCGAACTCTACGGGGTGATCGAGACCAACCACGACATCCGCAACCTGGCCAGAATCGTCGGCAAGCATGATGATTTCGTCATCAAACCGGCCCACGGCTCCGGCGGCAACGGCATCATGGTGATTGTCGGCCGCATGCGCGGGCATTTCCGCAAGGCCAGCGGCCAGATCGTGGATCAGGCCAGCATGGCCCATCATGTCTCGAACATCCTCAGCGGCATGCACAGCCTGGGGGGACAGCCTGACAAGGCCATGATCGAGTATCGGGTACACTTTCACCCGATGTTCGAGGAAGTGAGCTTTCAGGGCGTGCCCGACATCCGCACCGTGGTGTACAAGGGCTACCCGGTGATGGCCATGGTGCGCCTGCCCACGCGGGACTCGGACGGCAAGGCCAACCTGCATCAGGGCGCCGTGGGCGCCGGTATCGACATGGGTAGCGGGCGCACCGAACACGGGGTCTGGCATAACCAGATCATTGATCTGCATCCGGACACCGGCGCCCCCATCAGCGGGCTGGAGATCCCCGGCTGGGACCGGCTGCTGGCACTGGCTGCCGGGTGCTACGAACTGACCGGGCTGGGCTATCTGGGCGTGGACTTGGTCCTGGATCGGGATCGCGGCCCGCTGATGCTGGAACTCAACGCCCGGCCCGGGCTGGCGGTGCAGCTGGCCAACAGCATCGGTCTGGGCCATCGCATTGCCATGATCGATGCCGGAACCGGGGGCGCCAACACACCCACCGCCCCGGCGGCGGAAAGAGCCGCCTTCGCCCAGACCCACTTCAGCGCCGAAGCCGCCCGCCGCCGCACACCCTGAATCTCCCCGCCCCGAAATTACGGGGCCAAAACGGCCCCGACTCCCGAATTTGATCTTAAAATTCACCCTCCGAAGCAAGACCGGAGCCGCTCGGCAGGCTATCATGTGCCACCCCGCGGCCTGCGTACCCTTGCAGACCTTACAGGGCAAGGTCTGGTCCGGCGGGCGCGGCGGCGGCGTCAGGAAGGCTTGTACCTGACAGCGACGCTCAAGTATGTTAGGGCCGTGTTCCCATACTGCAGGGGCCATCCCTGTAGATCCCGCGGCCGTCCGAAGGTGAATCCATGTCCTCGACCAACGTGATGAACATCAAGGAACTCAAGCAGGCGTGCAAGGCCTGCAGCCTGCGCGACCTGTGCCTACCTCTGGGTGTCTCCGTGGAGGACCTCTCCATGCTGGAGGGGATCATCAGTCGCAAGCGTCCCGTGCAGCGCCGAGACACGATCTATCAAGCCGGGGATCCACTGAACTGTCTCTATGCCGTGCGCACCGGCTCGGTCAAGACCTTTGTCCTGACCAACGACGGCGAGGAGCAGGTCACCGGCTTCCATCTACCCGGGGAACTGCTGGGCCTGGATGCCATCAACGACGGGGTTCACCCCTGCACCGCCCTGGCCCTGGAGACGGCCAGCGTCTGCGAAATCCCCTTCGACCGGCTGGAAGAACTGGCCGGACGCACCCCCGGCCTGCAGCATCAACTGTTGCGCATCATGAGCCGGGAAATCCAGACCGACGAGCATCTGGTGACCCTGCTGGGGCACCGTACCTCCGATGCCCGTCTGGCAGCCTTCCTGCTGAACCTGTCCCGGCGCTTCGGCATGCGGGGGTTCTCCCGCCACGAGTTCAACCTCACCATGTCCCGCTGCGAGATCGGCAACTACCTGGGCCTGGCGGTGGAAACCGTCAGCCGCATGCTCAGCCGCTTCCAGGAACAGGGGCTGATCCAGGTGCAGCGCAAGTTCATCACCATCCTTGATGCGGAAGGCCTGCGGGAGATCGCAGGCGTCAACGGCCACGACGCCCGCCAAGCGGAGCAGGCCGCGGGGCACTGACTCCCTCAGTCCAGGCTGGAAGCCAGCACCTGCCAGGTGATGTTGCCGAAGGCCACTTCGTACTCCAGCAGCATGCGCCCCCGAATGTGGCCGTCTTCAAAGACGGCCAGCACCCAGCGATCACTGAGTACATGGGTCTCATCCGGGACGAAGTGCATGCGCCCCCCGTGGACGGCCGCATGACGGATCAACTCGGGCTGACCGGCCAGATCTTCCACCAGCCGTACCCGGGGGTCATTCAACCCCAGCCGCTGCAGATGCCGGATCTGCCCCTGAGTCAGCCCCAGGCGGGCAGGTTCCAGCACCTGCTCGGCAGTCAGGGAGGCCAGCCGCATCTGCAGCGCCAGCACCTCCTGGTTGGCGGCCGACACATCCCGCTCCAGACCAAAACCCCGATAGATATAGATCATGGTGGTGATGAGCAGGAACAGCATGAAACCGAGCCAAACCAGGCGTTCGGCGTGAGGCAGAAAGCGAGAAGACGTTGTCATGGGCATCTCTTCGAGTTGAACAGGAAGAATCGATCTGCCGGGAAACGGAGCCACCGCTAAGGGATCGCCCGATCGGGAAAGCGGATCTCCAGCCGGCGTCGGGCACGGTCTGCCGCATCGTCGTGACCCAGTATCCGATGGGCTTCCACCATCAGGGACAGGGCATCGGCCAGGGCCTGCGTGGTAGCAAAATGCTCATGTACATACTCGGCCCGCGCCAGAGCCTGACGGGCGTTCCCCTGGGCCAGCTGCAGCCGGGCCTGCCGGACCTCGGCCGCCGCCATGCCTTCACGCAGATCCATCAGATAACCGGCGACTTCATCCCGGTAACGGGAATCGGGAAAACGCTGTACCAGTTCCCGGAACAGGATGAAGGCCTCCCGCGCCAGCGCGGTATCCTGCCGAGCATCCGGCGCCGGCGCACCCTCCGCGTGCAGCGCCTTCCAGCTACCGTACCGCGCCATGGCTCGCAGGTAAAAACCGTAGTCCAGATCAGGGTGGGACGGAAAGTCCTGAATGAAGCGATGACTTTGCTCGAAGGCCGGAACCGGCGCATCGGACACCAGGCACAGGAATGCCGTTTCCAGGCGGGCCTGGGCGGTCACCCCACCGGCCTGACCATGGCGGGCCAGTCCCTCCACCGCATCCCGTGCCGCTGGGCAATCCCGGTCCGCCAATGCCCGGGTCAATGC
>NZ_JAJNQM010000150.1:0-2346 GCF_022227785.1 Ectothiorhodospira lacustris
TTCGGTGGCCTTGATGTAGATGATCAGGGTGTGTTCCGCCAGCAGTTCCATGACCCCGGGGTCATCCAACTCGCAGACGCTGCCGCCGGCATCGTTGATGACGTTATCAAAACCGTAGATATCCTGGGCCTTGAGGATGAATTCGGGCACGTCGCGCATGGCGGCCACTTCGGCGTCATGGTGCAGGCGCTGGCGGCGCTTGAATTCCTGCAGGGAGAGTCCGCCCCGCTCCGGGTTGCCCAGCTTGCCGAGGAAGCTGGAGACCGGCTGCAGGTTGTCCACCGACAGGTTGTTGACGATGCTGATGGAATCGGAGCGCAGCAGTTCCTTGAGGAAGGGAATGTGCATCACCTGGCGCTTGATGTTGTCCAGGATCGGCTCATCCAGATAGCGGCTGCCGATGCGGTAGTCCCCGGAGAAATGGAACCAGTGGGCGCGGCGGAGCTGATGGGCGAGGCGGGTCTTGCCCACGCCGGACATGCCCAGCAGGGTGATGGACTTGTTCTTCCAGTGCCGGTATTCGGAGGCCGTGAGTCTCAAGGGGGGGTCCGTCATGAGTGGGTGATCAGGCCGTATTTTACGGGATTACGCCTGCGGAGTGGCTACCATCCCCGCCCAATCCCCGGGCCGCCCTGCGTTACAATGGGATTTTACTTTCCGGATGCTTCCATGCCTCTGCTCGTCTTTCGCAACATCAAACTCGGTTTTGGCCGACATCAGCTGCTGGACGGTGTGGATCTGTCCATTGAGCCGGGAGAACGCCTGTGTCTGGTGGGGCGCAACGGCGTGGGCAAGTCCACCTTCATGCGCCTGATCACCGGGGAGATGCAGGCCGATGACGGCGAGATCGTCTGCCGGGACGGCCTCAGGGTGGCCATGCTGGAACAGGCGGTGCCGGAGGGGCTGGAGGGCAGTGTCTTCGACGTGGTGGCCGATGGCCTGGGCAATGTGGGTGAGCTGGTGCGGCGGTACCACCGGCTGGTGCATGACCTGGGGGAGCGTCCCGACGATCCCCTGGCACTGCAGGCCCTGGAGCGGTGCCAGCATGAGCTGGAGGCAGTGGGCGGCTGGACCCTGGAGCAGCGGGTGGAGACGGTGCTGTCCCGTCTGGAGCTACAGGGGGGGGCACCCTTCGACAGTCTCTCCGGCGGCCTCAAGCGCCGTGTGCTGCTGGCCCGCGCCCTGGTGACGGCGCCGGATCTTTTATTGTTGGACGAGCCGACCAACCATCTGGATGTGGACGCCATCCAGTGGCTGGAAGGCTTCCTGTTGGGGTTCGAGGGCAGCCTGCTGTTCATCACCCATGACCGGGCCTTCCTGCGCCGCCTGGCGACCCGGATCATCGAGCTGGATCGGGGGCGGCTCACCAGCTGGCCCGGTGACTATGACACCTATCTGCAGCGCAAGGCCGAGGCCCTGGAGGCCGAGGAACGCCAGAACGCCTTGTTCGACAAGAAGCTGGCCCAGGAGGAGGTCTGGATTCGCCAGGGGATCAAGGCCCGGCGAACCCGTAACGAAGGCCGGGTGCGCGCCCTCAAGGCCCTGCGGGCCGAGCGGTCCGAGCGTCGGGAGCGTCTGGGCACTGCCCGCCTGCAGACCCAGTCGGCGGCACCCTCCGGTCGCATCGTGGCCGAAGCCGAGAACCTGTGCTTCAGCTACGGGGGCAAGCCGGTGATCCGGGACTTCTCCAGCCTGATCCTGCGCGGTGACAAGGTGGGCATCATCGGCCCCAACGGCGTCGGCAAGACCACTTTGCTGCGGCTCTTGCTGGGGCAGTTGCAGCCCGATGCGGGCACGGTGCGCCTGGGGACCCACCTGGAAGTGGCCTACTTCGATCAGCATCGGGCCGCACTGGACGAGGAGGCCAGCGTGGTGGACAACGTGGGCGAAGGACGCGACCGGGTCACCGTGGGTGGCGAGAGTCGTCATGTGCTGTCCTGGCTGCAGGATTTTTTGTTCGAGCCGGCCCGCGCCCGCCAGCCGGTGAAGGCCCTTTCCGGTGGTGAGCGCAATCGGCTGCTGTTGGCGAAGCTGTTCACCCGGCCTGCCAATGTGCTGGTACTGGACGAGCCCACCAATGACCTGGATGCGGATACCCTGGAGATGCTGGAGTCCCGTCTGGTGGAGTTCGACGGCACGGTGCTGTTGGTGAGCCACGACCGGGACTTCCTGGACAACGTGGCCACCAGCGTCATTGCCTGGGAAGGGGAGGGCCGATTCGAGGAGTATGTCGGCGGGTACGGCGACTGGATGCGTCAGCGTCCGGTATCTCGAGTGCAGGTGGCCGAGCCTGCACGACCGGTAGCCGCGCCCAAATCTGCGCCGAAGCCGAAAGCGGCAAAACTC
>NZ_JAJNQM010000151.1:0-2228 GCF_022227785.1 Ectothiorhodospira lacustris
GGCCATGCCGACCGGTGCCGACCCCTGGCCGCTGTTCGACACGCTGCGCCTGCAACTGTGCCGAACCCCGATCGTGACCCGGGCCGGCGCTCTGCCCGTCACCCTCAGTATCGGCGTCTGTACCATTGACAGGGGCAGTAACCTGGGTGAACTGCTGGCCAGGGCGGATGAAGCCCTTTACGAAGCCAAGAGCCAGGGACGCAACCGCACCGTCTGCAAGGGCCGCCCCCGGGAGAACCTGGATGATACAAGCCCTTGACGCAGCGCATGTCAGGCTGTCCATCAAGGTTGACAGTGCTAAAAATGCACGGGTACGATCAGGCATTCCGGGGAACTTAGGAACGCCCCGCCTGTCTTCTTCATCCGCGGCGAAACCCGGGGGTGATAAATCCTTTCGCGGGAGCAACGTATGCGAATCCTCTTCGTCCATCCCAATTACCACTCCGGGGGCGCCGAAATCGCCGGCAAGTGGTCCCCCGCCTGGGTGGCCTATCTGGCCGGCTACCTGAAGTCCCATGGCTACACCGAGTATGTCTTCGTCGATGCCATGACCGACGATACCCCGGACGAGGATCTGCGCAAGATCTTCGCCGAGGCCCAGCCCGACATCATTGCCTGTACCGCCGTCACCCCCGCCATCTACAAGGCCGAACAGACCCTCAAGATCGCCAAGGAGGCCTGCCCCAACGCGGTGACCCTGCTGGGCGGCATCCACGCCACCTTCATGTTCCAGCAGGTGCTCACCGAGGCCCCCTGGATCGACGCCATCGTGCGTGGTGAAGGCGAGGCCGTGGTGCTGGACGTGGTCCGCGCGGTGGACGAAGGCCGCTGGGAATCGGGCCGTCAGGACATCCGGGGCATCGCCTACATCGAGGACGACAAGGTGGTCGCCACCCCCGCCGCGCCCACCATTCGCGACGTGGACTCCATCATCCCCGACTGGGGCGTGCTGGACTGGAAAAAATACATCTACATCCCCATGGGTGTACCGGTGGCCACCCCCAACATGGCCCGCGGCTGCCCCTTCACCTGCAGCTTCTGCTCCCAGTGGAAGTTCTGGCGCGACTACCGGGTGCGCGACCCCAAGAAAGTGGTGGACGAGATCGAGATCCTGGTCAAGGAGCACGGCGTCGGCTTCTTCATCCTCGCCGACGAGGAGCCCACCATCAACAAGGCCAAGTTTGTGGAGTTCTGTCAGGAACTCATCGACCGCGACCTGGGCGTGCTCTGGGGCATCAACACCCGCGTGACCGACGTCATGCGCGACGAAGACCTGCTGCCCTTCTACCGCAAGGCGGGCCTGGTCCATATCTCCCTGGGCACCGAAGCGGCGGCACAGCTCAACCTGGACATGTTCGTCAAGGAAACCACCGTGGCCCAGAACAAGCGGGCCATCGAACTGCTGCGCAATGCCGGCATCGTCACCGAGGCCCAGTTCATCGTCGGCCTGGAAAACGAGACCGCCGAGACCCTGGAAGAAACCTTCCAGCTGTGCATGGACTGGAACCCGGACATGGCCAACTGGGCCATGTTCACCCCCTGGCCCTTCTCCGACCTGTACACGGAGATGAAGGACAAGGTGGAGATCTTCGACTTCGAGAAGTACAACTTCGTGACCCCCATCATGAAGCCCAAGGCCATGACCCGCGGCGAACTGCTGGACCGGGTCATGCACAACTACCGCCGCTTCTACATGAAGAAGGCCTTCCTGGGCTATCCGTGGGAAAGAAACCCTCTGCGCCGCAAGTACCTGCTGGGCTGCCTCAAGGCGTTCCTCAAGAGTGCCTTCGAGCGCCGTTTCTACGACCTGGGCAAGGCCGGTTACTGGGGTCCCCAGTCCAGAAAGACCGTGAACTGGAACTTCGACACTTCACGTACCCTGGTGAAACCCGAGCCGCAGCTTGAGGAACAGGTCATCAAGTGGAAGAGCGCACCGCCCCGCAAGCGGGCCGGTGCCAAGGGCGCCGCCCTCAAGGCCTGCGGTGGCGGCGACGAGCAGCTGCCGGAGAACACCTCCAGTACCGCCCAGCAGGTGAAGATCTGCGGCGGCGGGGACCAGCAGCTGCCCGAGAGCATGGATGACGCCAAGATCAAGGAGAAGATCAAGGAAAACGCCTGAGGCGCCGTTTAACGACAGCCAGGGCCGTCATTGACGCAAGGGCACCTTTCGGGGTGCCCTTCGTCGTTTCAGGGCATCGCCTTGCCCAAGCCAAATGCCTGCCTGTATC
>NZ_JAJNQM010000152.1:0-2086 GCF_022227785.1 Ectothiorhodospira lacustris
CCCGGCGGCAAACACGGTTCGTATTGCCGATCTGATGCGGTGTAAGGTGTCATCAGCGATCTTGGCTGATTCTCGCTGTAATACCCTCAAGCCCAGGAAAAAGTGGGACAACACCCGTCGTTTGGCGGTGTTGGGCTGGTAGTGGCGGTAGCGTCCCTCATGCTCTGCCGCCAGACCCACCAACCAGGCCGCGAAGCTGGCCAGGGCGGCAATCAGCAACAGCACATCAAATCGTTGCGCGGAGCGGGAACGGGATCGATTCACGCCAAGTCCATAGTGCTCATTCTTGCTGGCTCGGAAATCCTCTTCAATTTGCATCCTCAGCGAATAGATCGCTATCACCCGGTCGGTGATCTTCGACCCGCCGGGCAGGGAGGTGGCAATGACCCAGGGTTCCCGCTGCCCAGCTGCATGCGCGCGACTTTTGCCACTCTGGGCCCGCTGGCCAGACCGGGTCGCATGGATACGACCTTGAAGGCTTTTGCGCAGACCATACACCTGGCACACCAGAGAACGGTTGCGGGTCATGGCAAAGGCGCCCATGCAGGTCGGCTGATTCTCATCCAGCAAGCTGCCCAATTCGCGGGTATTGAGCCAGGTGTCCTCCCCCGGGCGCGTCATCTGAACCAGGCCTCGCACCCGGCCTATCCAGTCCCAGCCCAAGGCTTCCACGGCGAGAAACCAGGGCTTTTTGAAACCCGCATCCGTGACGATCACCGGCCGGACACCAGCCGGCAAGACCTCCGAGAGATGCTTCAAAAAATCATTCTGTATCTGGCGGTTAGCGTACTTGGCCTGAGGGTGACACTCCTGGTACAGGGTTCTTCCCTGACCGCCCACGGGCACCGAGGCGCGCAACACGTGAATGCTCTCATCCACCGCCACCGGCGACCAATCCACCAGAATCACCGGGCGCTCTTCCTGCCCCACCAGCCAGTGGGCCATGGCCTGATAAACCGTCGCTGCCTCTCGATGCATCCTGGGGTTACCAACGAGCCGATCTATCTGCTTGATGCTCGCCTTTTCGGTGATCTGCCGCTGCGATGCCCGGCCAAGACCGGTTACCGAGGTGGTCTGCCCGTCCAGGGCCGCCACCGTTGCGGTCAGCAGCGCGTTGAAGCGAGTGCGGTGAATGGATTGACAAGCAACCCCCAAGTTTGCGTGAATCAGGTCCGTGGCGTGCATCGATTTGTTCCGTGGCTCTTTTTTGGCTTCGTCACCTTAAAGAATCACGATCTTGCCGGTGCATGTCCACCCCCATCTCCCCTTATCCCACTGTTTCACAAGGAATTCCGCCCGCAAAAACGTGGGGATACGCCAGGGTCTGACGAGGGATGCCGAGTATCTCTACTTCGACAAGACTGGTAATCCGGGTGGCGATTTCCTCCGGCGTCATCCCCGGCGCCTTGATGATGATCTTTACCTGGGTGGTGGAAACATCGGGAAAGGCATCAATGGGCGTGTCCTGAAAGGCTCGCCAGCCGGCGCCCATGAGGATCAGCACCGCCAGGCAGACCAGCAGGCGCTGGCTGAGCGAGAATTTTATCAAACGTGTCAGCATGTCAATTACTCACCCAGCCAGATGGACTTCATTGCCGCAACACCGCGTATTGCCACCCGGTTGGAAGGCTCTAGTGGCGCGCGCACCACAACGGTCTGGTCTTCCTTTGCCACCACCTGTACTGGCTGGGGGAGGAATGCGTTGTCCGCATCCACAAGGATCCAGGTCTCGCCGCCATGGCGCACCAGTGCCGTGGCGGGGAGGCGCCAGTGCCCCGGTTGCAGCGGCTGGGCCAGTTGGACCTCCAGAAACTGCCCGGGCCGCAACCGCTCAGAGGCATCCGGGATTTGTGCCCGGAGCAAGATGCCCTGATCCTTGTCATGCACCATACTGCCGATGGCAATGACCTGGCCTTTCAGCCCCTGGGCCGGGAGCAGGACCGAGGTACCCACGGTGACTGTGTCCAGTTGCGTCAAGGGGATATGGATTTCCAGCCACAAGGGGTTCAGTTGGGCCAGGCGGTAGAGGGGCTCCGCCGTGTCCACGGACTGACCGGTTTCCACCAACTGCTTGATGATGGTGCCG
>NZ_JAJNQM010000153.1:0-1997 GCF_022227785.1 Ectothiorhodospira lacustris
CCCTCTGGACTTTGAAGCAGCTTAATCGGATAGCCGGGGGTTTTTCTCCCCAGGCCTCCACAACACCCCACATGCGGGTCTTTCTCGTTGCCGGAGGTTCGGGCCTTCACCGTGTCTCAGCCATTACTGAGCATTGGTCATTCCGGCCCTTTCAGTAAGACCTCAGTTCGACTACCATTCAACTCGATTCTCGCAGGGACACCAATCCAGGTTGCAGCACTACTTCGGTACCCCCTTCCCGCTGGCGTTAATCCATGCCGGCATTCATTCATGTTCGTTAAAGAGGCTTTCCACATTGGATATCCCACGTATCTTTAACATTACCGAAAGTGCTCACCGCATTCATAATCCTTTCACGCCAGAAAAGTTCGCCACCCTCGGCGCCGTGTTGCGCCTTGAACCCGGAACTCGTCTGCTCGATCTCGGCAGCGGTTCGGGCGAAATGCTCTGCACCTGGGCACGGGATTTCGGGATTACCGGCATCGGCGTCGATATGAGTCAGTTGTTCAGCCAGCAAGCGAAACTCCGCGCTGAAGAACTCGGTGTCACCGATAAAGTGGAATTCATTCATGGAGATGCTGCCGGCTATGTCGCCGACATCAAGTGCGATGTGGCTGCATGTGTCGGTGCCACATGGATTGGTGGCGGAGTTGCCGGCACCATTGAGCTTTTGGAAAAGAGTCTCAACAGCAACGGGATCATCCTCATCGGTGAACCCTACTGGCGTCAGTTACCACCGTCGGAAGAGGTTGCCAAGAAGTGCTTTGCCAATTCCATCTCGGACTTTCATGGGCTTCCGGAGCTGGTTGCGTCTTTTGACGAGCTCGGCTACGACGTTGTGGAAATGGTTCTGGCGGATCAGGAAGGTTGGGACCGATACGAGGCGGCCAAATGGCTCACCATGCGCCGCTGGCTTGAAGCGAATCCCGATGACGACTTTGCACAAGAGATTCGATCCCAGCTGAATGACGCCCCCAGGCGCCACGTCGCATACACGCGTGAGTACCTTGGATGGGGGGTATTCGCTCTGATGGCACGATGATGAGGGTCCGGCAATCCGGATAGTTTGAGGAATCTCGGGAGCACATGGCGATCATCGCCATGTGCTTTCGGCAGCTGGAGAGTGGGCTGCCGATATCCCGAAAACATGTTTGTCGGTTAATCTCTTTTCCGAGCCTCATCCCACGCCTCCGATCCGGTGCCTCATGCTCTTCACCTGCCCTGCCTGCAAGCGGAAGACCATCTTTTTCCCCACCGTGCTATTGCATGTCTGGGGCAGGTGGCCCCACTCCGCGGCCAACCGGTTCGAGTGTACCCATTGCCACGCGGAACTGACCTGCTACTACTCGCCGGTACCCTTCCTTTTGCTCGGCGCCATCCTGCAGATCCTGATTCTGCAAAGCGGCGCAATCAGGGATCTCTGGATGGGGGCGCTGATCGCGGCCGGGCTGGCGTTGTTCTTCTTCCCCATCCGGGAGGCGTCGAACATGTCGCTTCTTTTCCATCGTTTTCCGGTGCGCCAGTTCAAAAATCCCTTCGATCAGGGCTTTTACTACATTGAGAGCAGGTTGCTGTCGCAGTTGGTGTTCGTGCTGGTGGCCGGGCTCACGCTGAAGTTGCTGGTTCAGGCCAACCCCGGGGCACAGGCCCATGCGGGCTCGATGGTGTTTCTGCTGTTGGCGGGGGTGGTGGGCCTGGCTGCCGCTATTGCCTATGGCTTTGCCATCTATCGGATCGGTCGGCATGGCACGCTGCCGCGGGTCGGTGTGAATGTGGCGCTGATGATCGGGGTGGTGGTGATGGTGTATTTCTGGCGTTAGGGTGGCGGCCCCTTTCACATCGTGGCCACTGGATGGGTTCCCGCTTTCGCGGGAATGACACGTGTGCCTGTGATGCTTCAGCCATGCCTGTGATTCTCCAGGGTGAATGACCCGGGAGAAACCGGCTGAAAGATGCCCTTGATCAGAGCCAAAGGAAAATTCATGCGCCGGCAACCT
>NZ_JAJNQM010000154.1:0-1899 GCF_022227785.1 Ectothiorhodospira lacustris
ATGTTCTCCTGCATTTGGCTGGTGCATATCTGGCTTTGAATGATGAGAATGAAGCGTTGCTGGCTTACCGCCAAGTTATCAAGATTCAGCCAAATCATGTTCCGGCTTTGAATAATGTCGCTTGGTTGAGCCGGGATCATAATATTGGAGATGCCATAACTTATGCCGAGCGAGCCTTCGCGCTTTCTCCCAATGATCCTTATGTTCTCGATACTTTGGGTATGCTGAAACTCAAACAGGGTAATATTGACGAAGCCTATCAGTTAATTCGTAATGCGGCGGATATGTCAAATGATGCCAGAATTCATTTGCATTTGGCAGATATTCTGTACAGGCAGGGAAATCAACCCGAGGCGCTTCAGTTGGTAAAAGACTTGGCGGAGAGTCTTCCGGGCACTGAAGAAGGCGATCAGGCTAAATCTATGTTTGAGCAGTGGTCTTTAAATTGAAGACGGCTGATCTGGATGAACTTGGCATTGATAAAAAATCAAGGCACTCAAATGAATGCTTATGATCATGTTCGGTCGAATAATCAGAGAGTAATTGTTAAGCTCTGGAATTTATTTGCGCCTTATTTGGGCAGGAATGCTGGATGCGATTCGGAGGTTTCTGTTGAAAAAATACTCGGCAAGCTGAGCTCGAAAGTTGATTTTTCTGCTCCACATGTTGAGGGGTTGTCATGCCTTGTCTCGTCGATTAATAAGACTGGTAATTTGCATGCGTTCGGGCGTTTTTATGTAAACAGCATGCTCTCTGAGTTATTGTTGAACAGGGAGAGATTGAACCGATTTTGGCAGGCTCATCCTGAAGTTCTTTCTGAGCAGAAAATAGTAAGGCCAGTGATTATTTTAGGCTTGCCCAGGTCGGGTACATCCTATCTATTTAACCTGATGTCTCAAGACTCAGAGCATCGGTTTCTCAGGAATTGGGAGACCACTGTATCGCAAGTGCCAGTTGATATGGGTTGTGATTTCAGGAAAGACCCTCGTCGTAGAAAGGGGATGTATTTGATGTGGCTCCAGAACTATCTGGCTCCGCAGCTTAAAGAAATTCATGAGTTTCACCTTGATGGGCCTGAGGAGTGTACGCCACTTCTTATGCAGAGCTTCGCCACGCAGGCGCTAGCGGGCGTATTTAATGTTCCTGAATATTCATCGTGGCTCAGTCAAGTATCTCACGATGAAGCTTATTCTCATCACAAACGAATCCTGCAGACGCTGCAGTGGCGGTATCCAGGGCGCCGATGGCTGCTTAAATCTCCTGATCACTTGGCAGCTATCAATTCAATTCTGAAGGTATACCCTGATGCTTGTCTTGTGCACCTTCACCGGGATCCACTCCAGTCGGTCGCCTCTTGGGCGAGCCTGAATTCAGCATTCAGGGGGATTTGTTCTCAATCCATTGATTTAACTCAACTCGGCCGTCAGGTACTTGATCGATTAGCTACAGACATGGACCGCTATATGGATGAACGCCAAGCTTGGCCGAAAAGTCATTTTTATGACGTTCATTACGATGATTTTATTAAGGATCCGAAATCAATTGTTGAATCAATATATGAGTATTTTGATCTTGATCTGAAGCCCGATTCTTTGCGGCGGATGTCGGATTTCTTGTTGATAGACACCAAGAAGGTAAGAGGTCACCGCTATCGTCCCGAGGATTTCAATCTTTCGTCTGATCAGGTTGATCAGCGCTTCGCGCGTTATGTGAGCCGCTTTAAAGTTCCTGTAATTCGTTAAACTCAATGATAGAGGTGACTGAACACGGTTATGCGCTTTTTTGACCGGATCTGTGCTGTGCTTTTGCCCGTGATTATTGCCGGCTCACTCTATGTGCTGCTTGTTGATTTTTCTACCCTCATTGTGGTGAGTTTGTCCGTATTCAGTTTGATTGGCG
>NZ_JAJNQM010000155.1:0-1813 GCF_022227785.1 Ectothiorhodospira lacustris
AGACCCCTGTAGGCAGTCTTAATCCCTTCTTCATCAGGGTCTACTTTCCGAGCTTAACAATTCGGAATCCTATGTTTAGTGCCAGTCTTAATCCCTTCTTCATCAGGGTCTACTTTCCGAGCACTGGACGGATGGGTAAAGGCCGGCAAGATCGTCTTAATCCCTTCTTCATCAGGGTCTACTTTCCGAGTGCTCGACGCCAATAGGCATTCATAATCAATGAATTACGAATGGGGTTCGCAAAGAAACCAGAAATCGCCGAGCGATGGTCCAAAACAGAGTGTCCTTGACTGACTACAGGCTCATCGTAGCCCACAATCCATCTCACCAACAAGCTGCGGTAAATCCGGATTCCAGATAGACCAACCACATTCATTCCCCAGGCCGCACCAGGCGGGCCAACCCGGGGCTGCGGGAAGACTCCAGATGCAGGTTATCCGGCAGTACCCCCCTGCCCAAGGTGTATAGCTGTACCTTCTCCGGTATGGGGTACGCCCGCACATCGTCTTCCTTCGGCTTGATGTAGGTCTTGATATCCTGCATCAGGCGCCCCAATTGGGCGCTGCTGCCTTCAAAGTGGAATACCGAGTACTGCACCGGTTGGGCATGCTTTTTGAGGAACCGGTGCAGCCGCCCAAGGCGGCCTCGATCGGCGATGTCGTAGCAGATCAGCCAGGCCCGGGGCTTGGTCTGGCTCATGAATGATTCTCCACCTGCACATGGCGTTTGAGATCCCCCAGATGATGGTGGATCCGCACCTCGTGTCTCGCCGCCCAGCTCTCGAACATCAGGACCGCCTCGGCACCCTCTTCCACTTCCGCCGGCAAGGTGCCGCAGCACAGATTCATTTCCGCCCAGAACAGATCGGCAAGATCCGTGGCCAGATTCATGGCCTCGCCACCAAAGCCCCAGTAGACCGGTTCCAGTCCCTCCATGTGCAGATGGCGGCAGACCAGGTTATGGCACCAGACATGGGCCTCGTCCACGAACAATAACGGCAAACGGTTATGACGCACATAATCGCGCTGCAATTGTTCGAATCCCGATGCGGACACTTCCCGACCAGCCACACGCATCCTGCCGCGCCAGGTCAGCAATACCTCCATGCGCCGGTGGGCAATCCAGTTTTCATGCAGGATCTGCCATTCACAGCGCTGGAGATACATCTGCAACGCATCGTGGAGAAGACTGCCCTGATGCCTGGGCGGATAGACCGTACCCGCCACTTGATGATCATCCGTCACCCATGTGATGGGGATGCCATGTTCCAAACAGCGGCAGATGGCTTCGGAATCCCATCGCACTCGCCCTCCCGAGACAATGCGCTCCAGCCTGGAAAGCGGTAGATTTACCGCGGCATTCGCTCCCCTGATCCAGAGACTGGTCGGACGTGCACGGACTTCCCGGGCTTCCGGTCCCAGCAGATAAAGTGGCTTGCGGTCGGGAACCGCCATTCGCGGCCGTGATGATGGGATGGATCGAGTCGCCATGATGTTTCATGCCTCTTCAAAGGGCAATGTCGTCAATTTAAGAATTAACCATATGATTTTGTTAAAATAAAATCAATTCACGGTAAAGCTGGAGACATTCAAATCATGAAAAACTTGTTGACGGCACTTCAGAAACCCGCTCGCCTTTATGAGAATAATTCTTAACCGTATCGACTCATCGGTGAGTGATCCCACGCTCATCCGGGAGCACTGCTACCGCCCCCGGGATTTCTCCCGGCAACGCTCGTTGCCGCTGGATGGGCTATCGGCTTGTCGCCGTGGATGGCACCAAGATACGACTGCCACTCAACGACGACCTGGCC
>NZ_JAJNQM010000156.1:0-1813 GCF_022227785.1 Ectothiorhodospira lacustris
AAAGGTTCTGAATACATGCGGCAGGGGTTCTGAACCGATGTTTTCAGGACTCCTGAAGGCATTGAGGCAGTCCAATTATTCCGCCATTCCCGCGCATGCAGTTCAGGCCGCCCGCTTCGTCCCCCCCTTTTTCAGACCGTGCGTCCTCTCAAATAGCTGTAGTACAGCACCGGGATCACCAGCAGGGTGAGCACCGTGGAGACCAGTACCCCGAAGATCAGGGAAATGGCCAGACCGTTGAAGATGGGGTCGTTAAGGATGAACCCAGCTCCGATCATCGCCGCCAACCCGGTGAGCACGATAGGCTTGGCACGCACCGCCCCGGCACGGATCACCGCCTCTTCCAGGGCCACGCCCCGGGCCACTTCCTGGTTGATGAAATCCACCAGCAGGATGGAGTTGCGCACGATGATCCCCGCCAGGGCGATCATGCCGATCATGGACGTGGCCGTGAATTTGGCGTCCATGAACAGACCATCCAGCAGGGCATGACCGGGCATGACCCCGATCACCGTCAGCGGGATCGGCGCCATGATGATCAGCGGCACCACGTAGGAGCGGAACTGGGCCACCACCAGCAGGTAGATGAGCACCAGCCCCACCGAATAGGCCAACCCCATGTCGCGGAAGGTCTCATAGGTGATCTGCCATTCCCCGTCCCACTTCAGGCTGTAGACGTAAGGGTCCTCCGGCTGGTTGATGAAATACTGGTCCAGGGGGCGATCCAGGGCCAGAGGCTGGTCGCGCAACTGGAAGAACAGGTCAAACATGCCGTACAGGGGGCTGTCCAGCCGTCCGGCCATGTCGCCGGTGACATAGACCACGGGCAACAGGTCCTTGTGATGAATGGACCGCTCCCGAGTGGTCTCCACCACGTTCACCAATTCGGACAAGGGCACCAAGGCACCTTCCCTGGCCCGTACCCGCAGGGCCAACAGGGTATCCAGTTCCGCCGTGTCGGCGGCATCGAACTTCAGCCGGATGGGTACGGCGTACTTGACCCCGGCACCGAACAGGAAGGTCACGTCCTCACCCCGAAGCACCGTATCCACCGCCCGGGCGATCTGGTCCTGGGCCACTCCCAGCCGAGCGGCCTTCTCCCGGTCCACTTCCAGGATCAGACGCGGCCCGGGGTATTCCACCGAGTCGTCCACATCCACCACTCCCTCGGTGGACTCGAACAACGCCCGCACCTGCCGGGCCACCCGGATCTGGCCTTCGTAATCAGGGCCGTAGATCTCTGCCACGATGGGGGCCAGCACCGGGGGACCCGGCGGGACCTCCACCACCTTCAGGGCGGCGCCATGGCGCCGGGCGATCTCCTGCAGGGGAGCGCGCACGTCCAGGGCGATCTCATGGCTCTTGCGACGGCGCTCCTTCTGGTCCACCAGATTCACCTGGATATCCCCCAGATGGCCGCCTTCGCGCAGGTAATACTGGCGCACCAGACCATTGAAATTGATGGGCGAGGCGGTGCCCGCGTAGACCTGGTAGTCCCGCACCTCCGGCACCGTGGCCAGGTAGTCACCCAGCTCCTGCAGCACCCGGGCGGTGCGCTCCAGACTGGTGCCTTCCGGCATGTCCACCACCACCTGGAACTCAGACTTGTCATCGAAGGGCAGCATCTTGAGCACCACCACCTGGAAATAGGCCAGGGAAACGGAACCCAGGATCAGCAGCACCACGCCCCCGTAGAGACCCCAGCGGCGCATCCTCGCACCCCTGCCCCGCAGGAAAGGCCCGAGGATGCTCTCGGCCCCCCGCTGCATCCAGCCGGCCGCGGCTTCCCCTGTGTCATGGGGCTTGCCCCCTT
>NZ_JAJNQM010000157.1:0-1531 GCF_022227785.1 Ectothiorhodospira lacustris
TGATCCCATTTCCAACATCAGGCGTATTTACAGCCGCCCTCGACAGCGGGGCACCGCTGCCGATCCGGGCAAGATTTCGGCTCGCATTCAAGTCGCTGTGCGCCCGGAGACCACAGTGTTCGCACACGAAACGATGTTTGCTGCGCTTGCCGATGCTTCCGCAGTCGGAGCAGGTCTGGCTGGTATAGGCCGGGTTCACGTATTCGACCGCAATACCCGCCGCTTTCGCCTTGTATTCGACGAAGCTCTGAAGCTGCCGCCATGCCCAGCGGTGCAGGCGGCCACGCATGCGCTTGCCCGCCTTGATGCGGGAGCGAATGTGCGTCAGGTCTTCCATCGTGATCTTGGCGACACCAGCCTGGATGGCTGTCTGGACGATGGCCTTGCTCGTTTCGTGATTGATGTGCTTCACACGCCGCGCCTCCTTGCCGGAGACCTGCCGGAGCTTTTGTTTGGCGCTCTGACTGCCGTTGGACTGGAGGCGGCGGCGCAGGGCAAGGTAACGGTCGCGCTTATCGCGCAGTGGCTCGCCGCCGAAGACCTTGCCCAAGCTATGGGCGGCGAGGTTGTTTTCTCCGACATCCACACCCATCACAGGGCCGGATGCCACAGGTTCCGCGTCGCAGGACTCGACGACAAGGTTGAAAAACCACTGCCCTTTGCGCAATACCAGCTCCGCCTCCTTCGGCTGGCCGGATTTAAGGATGCGGCGCTGATGTTCGCCGGGACGCATTGCGACCTTGATACGGCCATCAAGCGTGTAGAGCGTGACAGCATCGTTCTTGAGGGTGTAGGTGCGTTTGTCGAAGTGCACGCTGGGGCGGTCGAAGCGGATTTCCGGGATCGGCTCATCTTTCCTGATGCGCCCGAGTTCCTTTTGCGCCTTGTAGGCCTTGCACACCGAGAAGATGACGTTGCAGCACATCTGGCTGCCCAGCGGCGTGGCCTCCCGCAGGTTGCTGTACGTTCGCTGGTGCAGCCCAACCCGGTTCCACAGACGATACTCACGCACGATGGGAACCAGACGGTTGCACGCATCCGCGTAGGCTGTTCGCAACGCAGCAAGCGCTCTGGCCTGCTCCGCGCTCACCTCCAGCCGGATCGACGCCGTGCGCATCATCGCTTATCGCCTCTTGGTGACATGCTCGGAACGCTCGATGTAGCGACGGATGGTTTCGGCACTGACGTTTCCCGCCGTGCCGACGTAGTACGACGGCGACCACAGGTGTCCGCCCCACAGCCGTTTCTTCAGCGCCGGGAACTGCTGGAACAGACGGCGAGCCGTGACGCCCTTGAGTACCTT
Source organism: Ectothiorhodospira lacustris (assembly GCF_022227785.1). Taxonomy (NCBI): domain Bacteria; kingdom Pseudomonadati; phylum Pseudomonadota; class Gammaproteobacteria; order Chromatiales; family Ectothiorhodospiraceae; genus Ectothiorhodospira; species Ectothiorhodospira lacustris. Next base: position 1,304 of record NZ_JAJNQM010000157.1, read on the forward strand.
GACGGCATCGGCCACGGCAATGGCAGGCGGGATGCTGACGAACAGGTGGATGTGATCCGGCTGAATCTCCTTGGAAATCACCGGCCAACTCCGTTCCGCGCAAATCGCATCCAGCATCGCCCCTGTTTCCTCCGCCACCGCTCCAATCAGTACGTCGCGCCGATACTTCGGGCACCAGATCACATGGTACGCCGTTTGATAGACACAATTACGTTTCGTGACAACATC